>JBAUGM010000430.1:0-1989 GCA_049679725.1 Tepidisphaeraceae bacterium | reverse complement strand
CGCTAGCTGACACCTGAAGCGTCGCCAATGCCGATGGCGCGCCCGGCGTCGTGCGACATATCGGTCAAGCAAGGATGCGGTGCGGTGACGCGAGCGGTCAGCGTGGGACGCGACGCTGGAGCACGCGCTCGATCCGCTCGACGCGCACGCGCAGCTCGCCCATCTCGCGGTCGAGGCGCTCGGTCTGCGGGGTGCTCACGCTCTGTGCCAGGCGCGCGACGGTCGCCTCGCGGATGTACTGCGCGGTCGCGATGCCGTCCCGCTCGCAGACCTCCTTGAGGTGCAGCCAGGTCTCCCCCGAGAAGCGGACGGTCGTCGTGTGCACGCCGCGCACGGTAGACCGTGAATGGCCCGCGTTGGGGGCGAAATCGCAAGCGATGGCGTCTGTCGTACGACAGACGCTATCGGCCTGTGCTGTTCCTGCGCGAACGCCCGGTCGCGGTACCGAAGACGTTGTCCCAGAAGGGCGCGCTGACGCCGTAGCCTCTGTCGTGCTCCTTGAAGTGGTGGCGCATGTGCAGCTCGTGCAGCTTGCGCGGGACCCATGCGGTCGGCTTGCGGCCGCCGGGCAGGTGGTGCACGTAGTAGTGGAGCATGTCGTAGGCGAGGTATCCGGCCCAGAAGCCGGCTGACGCGGCGTAGGCGGCCGGCGTGCCGAGCACGAGCACGAACAGCCCGAAGAAGAGCGCCGCGAGCGGCACGCTCACCGATGGCGGCATCACGAGCCGCAGCGGGTCGTTCGGATGGTCGTGGTGGACGCCGTGGATGATCCAGTGCAGGCGCGCGCCGATGCCCTCTTCGGGCTCGAAGTGGAAGACGATCCGGTGCAGCCAATACTCGGTCAGCGTCCAGAAGAGGTAGCCGCCGAGCGCGAGCGGCGGGACCTGCCAGGCGCTCATGTCGCCGAACGAAACGACCAGCGCGATCACGATCGCGGGACCGAACAACAGCGGCGGCACGCTCCAGTGGACGCGGGAGAGTCTGTCGAGCAGGTTCGACTCGAACATCCGCGGAGAGGCCTTCAACGCCTCCGACCGCTTCATCCGGGTCACTTCGTCGCGCGTCGGGTAGGTCGCCATGCGCATACGAAGATATCGCAGCGTACGGAAGCTGACGGAATCCGCCCCCAGACGATGTCACACGGGTTAGTGTAGGTACATGCGTGTTTTCCATCTGGCCGGAACCGTGGCGCTGCTGACCGTGACGATCGCCTGCGCGCCGCTCGTGGCCGCGCCCGCCGCGAGCGCGAGAACGGCGGTCGCGTTGAGCGGCACGGTCACGCCCGCGATCACCGGTTTCCCGACGACGCCGCAGAACGTCGCGCTGACGATGGAGGGCCGTGTCGTCGGCGACGACATCGAGGGCCTCTTCCCCGCGACCTCGACGAAGATCGTGATGGAGTTCACGCACGGCGCACGCGTGAACGGCGCGCTGTTCCCGAGCTGCGATCCCGCGAGACTCGCGCGCCTGCGGGGGAGACCGAGCGCCTGCCCGCGCGGCTCGAAGATCGGCAGCGGCTTCGCGTTCGGCACGGCGATCTCGGTGACGGCGAGATTGAGAATGGACATCTACAACGGCCCCCGCGGCAGATCGATGCTGTTCTACTTCTCCGCCAACAACCCGGTGCTGATCCGCGACATGATCAACGCGCCGTTCGAGCAGCTGCGCGGCAACCCCAGATACGGCTTCCGCATCACGCTGCCGATCCCGCCCGGGCTGCAGGAGCTGACCGACGGCGTCGTCACCTCGCTGAGACAGTTCAAGGCGAAGGTCGGCGGGATGACGGTGACGACGAGAGTGAGAGGTCGCACGGAGAAGCGCGGCTTCATCGAGGCGATGACGTGCCCGCCGCAGGCGCTCGTGATCGTGCGCGGCATATTCAGCTTCCGCACCATCCCCACGCAGACCATAGATTCGTACATGGGCTGCGGCAGAGGCCCGGCGTTCGGGCCGGAGTTCCCGCCGTCCGTGCCCGGCTCGGTCGAGTAG
>JBAUGM010000429.1:0-14868 GCA_049679725.1 Tepidisphaeraceae bacterium | reverse complement strand
GTCAACCGCCTGCTTGAGGGTCAGACCGACGATCTTGTCGCCGAGTTCCTTAATTTCCGTTGCAACTTCTGCCATGACTTCATCTCCGAGCCGTATCGTGGCTCAAACGTGTCGACACGTTTCATCCCGGTTCGAGAACTGACTTCACGGTGAAGTCATTTAACCCCGTCAGGGGATAGTCGGACCGTCGGATTTTCGTCTGCGCGTAACCGCGCTTTTCTTAACTCGTTTCAGACATGGTCACTGAAGTGACCATGCCGCTCAGGCTGCGGGAGCGGCTTCTGGCGCCGGCGCGGCGGCGCCGCCCGCCTTCTCTGCACGCTCTTCGACCGCCTTGATGAGCGCGGCGACCTTGCCTGCCTGACCCTTGAGGATTCCGCTCAGCTTCGCGCCTGGCGCGAGAATGAGCGCGGCGACCTGTCCGATGGCCTCTTCGCGGGTCGGGAGCTTGCTGACCTGCTCGACGCCCTTGTCGCCGATGTAGATCTCCCCGTCGAAGAAGACGCCGCGAAGCTCGATCTTGTCGTCGTTCTTCTTCTCGTCGAGGATGAGCCGCGCGATCGTCGCGATCGACGCTTCGCCGTAGATCACGGCGCTGGGACCGTCGAGCAGCGCGTCGAAGCCTTTGAGCTTCCCGTCGCCGACGGCGCGCTTCGCGAGCGTATTCTTGACGACCGTCATCCGCACGCCCTTGGCGCGAAGCCGACGGCGGATCAGGTTGTTCTTGATCGCGTCGATCCCACGCGGGTTGATGACGGCCACGCCGTCGATGTCCGCCAGGCGCTTGGCAATTTCCTTTTGAACTAAGCCTTTAACCAACTTGCTCATGACTCACCTCGTCAGTTGTCCGTCGTCCGTCGTCCGTTGTCTGTCGTCAGTTGCTTTCACAACGGACGACTGACCACTGACAACTGACACTTATTGAACGTTCAAGTACACCGCCGGGCTCATCGTGCTCTTGATGACGATCTTCTTGAAGAAGTGGCCCTTGCTCGTGGCCGGCTTCATCTTGCGGATCTGGGTGATCATCGCGTTGATGTTGTCGACGAGCTTGTTCTTGTCGAAACTGACCTTGCCGACGACGCTGTGGACGTTGCCGCCTGAGTCGTTGCGGAACTCGACCTTGCCGGCCGCGTATTCCTTGACCGCGTTGGCGATGTCCGGCGTCACCGTGCCGGCCTTGGGACTGGGCATCAGCCCCTTGGGGCCGAGCACCTTACCGAGACGGCCGACGAAGCGCATCATGTCGGGAGTCGCGATGGCGACGTCGAAATCGGAGAAGTTGTCCTTCTCGATCTCGGCGACCAGCGCCTGCCCGCCCGCCTTGATCGCCCCGGCGGCCTTGGCGGCGTCGACGAGGTGGTCGGGGCAGAACGCGACGACGCGCTTGGTCTTGCCGACACCGTGCGGCAGCGACAGCGAGCCGCGGATCATCTGATCCGCCTGCTTGGGGTCGATCCCGAGCGAGAAGATCAGCTCGACCGATGCGTCAAATTTCGTGGGGTTGAAGCCCTTCAGCACGTCGATGGCCTGGTCGATCGCGACCGGCGTCGGCGTCGCCTTCTTGGCGGCTTCCTTGTAGCGCTTGGAACGTTCGATGACTAAGGCCATGGCCTTGTCGCTCCTTATCGCGGGATGAAAAGCTTCCCGCACGAGCTCCCACTGTTACGGCCCGTGGTGCGGCCTTGCATCAACTCACCTGCTCGAAACTGCTGGGTTGTTCACGCCGCTTGAAATTCGAGTGACCAGCAGCAAGTCGATCCATTCTGTACGCTCGTCCTGCGTCGAGATAAAGATTGTGCGACCGTTGTGGGTCCGCGACGCGAACTCTGGCCCCTTCACTTCAAAGCTTCCGCCGTCAGCGACGTGAACGGTGAACGGGACAAAGGGCTGACGCTTCAAAAACTCATCGAATTTCTCGATCGTCATTGCAACGCCACTCCCGTTTGAGCTTCCAGCCGTGTAATCCGCGGGCACCGACTCGGGCTCGATGGACTGAATCAAATCGAGGGGGATTCCCTCCACGGTCTTGTGGTTAAACATCAACGACTGGTGCTTCTCGGGACCGAACAAGGACAGCTGACCCGGCAGCGTAACGCGGTACTCCGATCCTCGTTTCGTTCGAACGCGCAACGGAACGAACGGGTTGCTATCCAGCCTCGATCTGATGGCGTCACTGGTCACGATGGACCACCTCGTTACCCTTCGACGGTGATCCCCATCGACCGCGCCGTCCCTGCAATAATACGCGCGCCGTGGTCTTCGTCGAAGGCGTTGAGGTCTTTGCCCTTCTCCTTCGCGATGGCCTTGCACTGCGCCATCGTGACCTTGCCGATCTTGTTCTTGTTCGGCTCGCCTGAGCCCTTCTCGGCCTTGACCAGGTCCTTGAGCAGGACGCTCGCGGGCGAGCTCTTGATCTCGAAGGTGAAGGTGCGGTCCTTGAAGACCGTGATGACGACGCCGACGACCTTGCCCTTGATGTTCTGGGTGGCGGCGTTGAACTGCTGGATGAACTGGCCGGGGTTCACGCCGTACTGGCCGAGCGCCGGGCCGATGGGTGGCGCGGGGGTGGCGACGCCGCCGGGGGCCTGGATCTTGAACTGATGCGTGATTTCTTTCTTGGCCATGGCTTACTCAGCAGTCTCGTTACTCGACAATCTTGACTTCAACGTGACGCCGACCCGTCGGGCCGGGCGACACGGGACTCACGAACTCGGGCCCTTCGACGGCGCTCAGGACAGGCTCGACCCAAGCTCCCTGCTGCGGCTGCACTTGCGGCAGGAACAGTGCTGACAACAGCCGGTAAACCGGCACGGTTAGCAGCAAAAGGGCGAGAAGACTAACAACAAACGCGACAATTGACAAGCCGAGCAGGATCAACCCCGGCAGGGCCACGATCACGAGGATCAACCGGGCGATGAACGGGAGGGTCGTGACCCTGCCCCTCATCCCCTGAAAACGCCCGTAATAGTTCACAAACTGGATCATGGTGCGTGAAACGCGCGGCGTGAAACGTGAAAACGTGAAACGTGATTAATTACGTCTCGCGCCACTCCGGTTTCACATCCTCTCACGTTTCACGTTTTCACGTTTTTACGTTTTCACGTTTCAGCGTCACATCTTCTCGATCTGCCAGTACTCAAGCTCCAGCGGCGTCGGACGACCGAAGATGGTTGTGATGATCCGGACCATGCCCTTGTCCGGGATGATCTCGTCGACCTCGCCCTCGAAGTTGATGAAGGCGCCGTCGGTGACCTTGATCTTGTCGCCCTTCTGGTACTCGGTCTTCAGGCCCGGCGCGTCTTCGGGGCGCTCGGCCTCCTCGAGCATCTTCGCCTGGTCCTTGGGGCTCATCGCCGTCGGCTTGCCGTTGGAACCGATGAAATCGCCCACGCCGTCGGTTTCCTTGATCAGGAACCAGACCTTCTCGGGGATCATCCCGTTCTTGTCGAGGTTCAACTCGATGAAGACGTAGCCGGGGTAGAGCTTGCGGTCGCTCTCTCGGCGGACGCCGCCCTTCATGGAGCGGACGCGCTCGGTCGGGACGAGGATCCGGCCGACCGTGTCTTCCACGCCTTCGATCTTGACCTTGCGCGCCAGCGCCTCGCGGACTCGGTCTTCCTTGTTGCTCGCGACTCGCAGGACGAAGAATTGCATGGTGATGGTGCTCATGAGGACCGAAGTTAGTTTCCGAACGGCCCGGCGTCCAAAACGTGGATCAGGTGGAAGAAGGAACCGAAAATGATGTCGATCAGGAACAGGATCCCGGCGATCAGGAACATGAAGATGATCACGACTTTGGTCGAGCCGATCAGTTCCTTGCGGCTGGTCCAGTTGACCTTCTTCATCTCGCTGTCGGTGGCGATGAGGAAGTCGACGTTGCCCGGCTTGTTCATGAGCCGCCAGGCGAGCATGCCGAAGCCGGCGAGGATCGCGGCGCAGACGCCGAGCGTGACGTTGCGCGCCGTGGCGATGGCCGCCTGATTCTGCTGAACCGTCGCGTCCGCCGGGGTGAACATCGGCGTGATCCACGGCGGCAGGTAGCGGTAGGCGAAATGGGCGGTCAGCGCGATGATGACGAACCCGGTGATCGCCGTCCCCATGCGCGTCCAGTAGCCCTGGCCCTTCTTGTAGATCGTGAAGTAGCCGGCCTCGTCCTTGCGGGTGGAAGGCTGGCCGCCCTCGGGGCGACGCGGCGCGGGAACCTTCTCGGCGCGGTCCTCCGGGTCCGGCAGGTCGTCCGCCATCGTCTCGTTCCCGTCCTTGTTTTGCGTGACCGAAGCCATAACGACGTCCCGCGGCTCGAACTTCCCGACTGTCACCAAACACGCTCAGCACGCCAGCCAGGAATCGAACCTGGAACCTGCCGCTTTGGAGACGGCCGCTCTGCCAATTGAGCTACTGGCGTAGGAGAATAGCCGTCAGCTATCAGCCAGAAAAAGGTCGGCGGCGTCTCTCTGGCTGATAGCTGACAGCTGATCGCTGACAGCTTCTCCCTTACTTTCGCTTGATCTTATGCAGCGTGTGCTTGCGCAGACGGGGGCTGTACTTCTTGACCTCGATCTTCTGCACGCCGCCGGCGACTTTGATCTCCGTGCGGTAGTTGAGATCGTTGGTCTCGGTGCACTGCAGCCAGACCATTTCGCGATTCTCTTTTGCCATAACAACACCTTGCTTACTGTTGCCAATTAGCCCCGGGTCGTGACCCCGGGGCTAATTGTGCAACGTTGTTCGCAGTCGAACGGTTCGCGACTTTCTAGGCGAGGATCTTCGTCACCACGCCCGAGCCGACCGTCTTGCCGCCTTCGCGGACGGCGAAGCGCAGCTTCTCTTCCATCGCGATCGGCGCCTGGAGCTCGACTTCCATCGTCACGTTGTCGCCCGGCATGACCATCTCGGCGCCGCCCAGCAGCTTGGCCGAACCGGTCACGTCGGTGGTGCGGAAGTAGAACTGCGGGCGGTACCCGGTGAAGAACGGGGTGTGACGCCCGCCCTCTTCCTTGGTCAGCACGTAAACTTCCGCCTCGAACTTCGTGTGCGGGGTGATCGACTTCGGCGCCGCCAGGACCTGGCCGCGCTGCAGGTCGTCCTTTTCCACGCCGCGGAGGAGCACGCCGACGTTCTCACCGGCCTGGCCTTCATCGAGCGTCTTGTTGAACGCCTCGATGCCGGTCACGACGGTGCTCTTGTTCGGCACGAGGCCGACGATCTCGACCGTGTCGCCGATCTTCGCCCGGCCGCGCTCGATACGGCCGGTGCCAACCGTGCCGCGGCCCTTGATCGAGAAAACGTCTTCGATCGGCATGAGGAACGGCTTGTCGATCTCGCGCTGCGGGATCGGGACGAAGCTGTCCAGCGCCGCGACGAGCTCGTCGATCGGCTTGGTGGCCGCCGCGTCGCTGGGGTTGTCCAGCGCCGGCTTGGAGCTGCCGCGAATGATCGGCGTGTCGTCGCCCGGGAAGCCGTACTTGGTCAGCAGCTCGCGGACTTCCATCTCGACCAGCTCGAGCAGCTCGGCGTCGTCGACGAGGTCGATCTTGTTCAGGAACACGACGATCTTCGGCACGCCGACCTGACGGGCGAGCAGGATGTGCTCGCGCGTCTGCGGCATCGGGCCGTCGGCGGCGCTGACGACCAGGATCGCCCCGTCCATCTGCGCGGCGCCGGTGATCATGTTCTTGATGTAGTCGGCGTGGCCCGGGCAGTCCACGTGGGCGTAGTGCCGATTCTCGCTCTCGTACTCGACGTGGGCGGCTGCGATCGTCACCGTCTTGGTCGCGTCGCGTTCCGTGCCGCCCTTGGCGATGTCCTTATAGTTCTTCGCCGTCGTCCCGAACTTCGCCTGTGAGCGGGCGCTCAGCGCGGCGGTCAGGGTGGTCTTGCCGTGGTCGATGTGACCGATGGTGCCCACGTTCACGTGCGGCTTCTTACGCTCGAATACGCCCTTTGCCATGACTGGCCTCCACTATCGCGAAACCGATTCCTTACGCGCGGGCGGGTGTCGAAGCCGCCACGCGAATCTCTTCGTCTGAACTCGACCGGCCGACATTAGGCACGAACCACGGAGAGGTAGGGATGAAGGCGGAAGGATGAAGGATGAAAAAGCCGTCGCGCGGCCGCTCATTCATCCTTCATCCCTCAGCCTTCATCCTTACCTCTCAGTGCCCCGTGCCAAATGCCGGCGGCCGCCAAAGCTGCCACAGGGGCTTGAACCCTGGACCTCCACCTTACCAAGGTGGCGCTCTACCACTGAGCTATGGCAGCGACTTTCGCTTCCGCAAAGTCGCGCCGACACGCTTAGCCGACACGCCAACCAGCCGCGACTCACGAGCCGCTCACTCATACCGGGGAAGACACCAGCGCGCACCGGGAGCGTAGGAGGGCGGAGAGTATAAATCGCGCTAATTCAATGTCAATCCGACCTCTGTTAGATATTTTAGGACCTGAGAGTCGTCTGGGAAAGCGAGGGGAACTTCGTAGCCACGGACGCGAGTCCGTGGGTCTTTTCCAGTCCGGAGCACCTCCCCCGGACTCGCGTCCGTGGCGATGAAGGTCTACCGAACCCCGACCGGGACGACTTCGAATCCCACGCCCTTCCGTGACTTCGCCCACACGCGAAGCGCCTCGAACACCACCAACCCCCCGAGCAGGAACAGCACCGCCGCCACCGTCATGTTGACCGGGAGCGTGCTGAGCTCGCGCGAAACCTGTTCGTTGGTCAGCAGGTTGAACCGGCGGGCGATCTCCTCGGGATTGAGGATCTGCAGCGCCTGGTACTTGGCAAGGAAGAGGCGGAAGTTCATCACCAGCGCCGTCCCCGTGCTGGCGATCATGAACATCGCCGGCGCGAGCGCAAACCAGACCGGCCGGCCTGTCCGCCAGAGCCAGACGCTCACGCCGACCAGCGTCAGCGAGGCCAGCAGTTGGTTGCTCGTGCCGAAGATGACCCAGAACGTCATGAACGAGTTGGGCGGCATCTTCCAGAGGTACAGGCTCGGCGCCGCCAGGGTGATCAGCGTCGCGACCGCCCCGCCCGCGAGTCCCTTCAGGCCGGTCATCTCCTGGAGCACGTAACGCCCCAGGCGCGTGCACACGTCGAGGGTGTCGAAGACGAAGCTGCTGAACGCGAGCAGGCCGAAGCCGATCGCGAAGTTCATGTTGACACCGACGAGGCTCATGAAGTTCCCGATCCCGCGCGCGTAGACCGCATCGGGCGACTGCCCCGCCGGCGCCTTGGCGAGGACCATCACGCAGGAGAGCGCGAAGATGGCGACCATGGCCTCGAGCAGCATCGCGCCGTAGGCGATCGGCTTGACGTCGCGCTCCGTGCGCACCTGCTTGCAGGTCGTCCCGCTGGCGACGATCGAGTGGAAGCCGCTGCACGCGCCGCAGGCGATGGTGATGAACAGGAACGGGAAGATGTAACCGAACTTCTCGTTATACCAGCCGGTGAACGCGGGCCACTGGATGGCGAGCGATCCGCCGGTGCTCCACCCGCCCACGAGCGTGCCGAGCACGCCGAAGACGAGCGTGGCGTAGAGGAACGTGGCGCCGATCACGCCGCGCGGCTGGAGCAGGATCCACATCGGCGCGATGCTCGCGAAGAAGCAGTAGACGAGCAGCGCCTGGTCCCAGCGCTTCGACAGGTCGCCGGCGGTCTTCCCTTCCGTGTTCATGAACGGCAACCCGTGCGCCGAGAGCCACGCCGCCATCGCCGGCGACTTCCAGATGGTGAGCGAGAGCAGGACGGCGGACGCGACGAGGGCCGCCCACCAGGGGACCTTCGTGTAGCGCATGACCAGGCCCATCAGGATGCTGAGCACGAGGTAGGCCGTCGCGCCGATCGCGACCGCGCCGCCATTGAGCGTGAACGTCGAGGCGACGCCGTCCACGGTCATGTCGAACTTCTGGAACCGCGCGAACGTGCCGGCCGTCACATCGGTGAAGGCGATGATGACGTAAATCAGACTGATCCAGACGAAGAGGAGAAACGTAAGGTACGCGGTGCGCGACATGTGCTCGCGCACAACCTGCGTGATGCTCGACGCGCGGTGGCGGATGCTCGCCAGCAGTGCGCCGGCATCGTGCACGCCGCCGATGAAGATCGAGCCGATCAGGATCCACGCCAGCGCCGGCACCCACCCGAACGCCAGCCCCGCCAGGATCGGCCCCACGATCGGCCCCGCCGCGGCGATGGCGGTGAAGTGCCCGCCGAGCACGACGGGGGCGGGGGCGGGGACGAAATCGTTCCCGTCTTCCAACTCCACCGCCGGCGTCGTGCGCGTCGCGTCCAGCCCCAGCCAGCGCGCGACGAGCCGCCCGTACGTGAGGTAGGCGGTCACGAGCACGACCGCGCACAGGGCGATCACCGGAAGAATCGTCATGAAACCTCTCGTGCTTGAGCGTGGCTTGGGCGTCCCGCCCGAGTTTTTTTCGACCGTGTTTCCCTTGGTGTCCTGGTGGTTCAGATCTCTTATTCCACCGATGCGCGAGCGCCGTTCGTCGCGCGATTCAGCGCAGCGAGCAGCTCGTCGCTGGAGTAAACCGACGAGAGGACGACCGGCTCGCTCTTGCCCGGCGTGAAGATCGCGGTCAGCGGGATGCCGCCGGCGGGGTTGAGTTTGAGGAGCAGGTCGTTGCCGGGCGCGCCGTCGTCGGTGAGGTCGACCTTGAGCGTCGCGAACTGGCGCGCCTTGAGTTCATCCCACACCGCTTTGTCGCGGAAGACGGTCCCCTCGATGACCTGGCACGTCGCACACCAGTTGGCGGTGAACTTGACGAGCACGGGTTTGCCCGAATCGCGGAGCTGCTGGAACGCGATGTCGCTGTAGGGCTCGAACTCACCGGGTCCGCGCGCGGTCACGCCGACCGTCCACCAGATCGCGCCGCCGAGCATGGCGACGGCCAGTGCGGACGAAATGCCGACCGGGCGCGCGTGATCCGTCAGCTGCACCGTGCGCGCCATGAGGTAGAGGGTCGCGACCGCAATCACGACGACGACGAGCCACCAGAAGGCCGCGCCGTGAATCAGTCGCCCGCCGGCAAAATAGGCGGCGGCGGCGAGGAGCATGAAGCCCATCATCTGCTTGAACAGCTCGGCCCACGGCCCCGTCTGCGGGAACTTCCGCGCCGCTTCGGGGAACGCGCTGAGGATCAGGTATGGCAAGGCCATCCCCACACCGACCATCAGCATCGCCGGCACGCCCACGTACGACGGCTGCGCGCTGGCCCAGATGAGCAGCGGCGGCAGCAGCGGGGCGGTGCAGGGGGTCGCGAGGATGGCGGTGAACGCGCCGAAAACGACGTTTCCGCCGAACGTATCCTGCCGCGGGTCGACACCGTACAGCGCCGTCGGCAGCGTGACGTTGATCGCGCCGAACATGCCCAGCGCGCACGCGACGAGCAGGGCGACGAGCGGCCAGACGAACCACGGGTTGGAGAACAGGCTTCCCCACGAGATGACGCGGAGGACGAGCACGAGGACCGCCAGCAGCGCGAAGACCGCGATGATGCCGAGGCTGAACGCGAAGCCCAGCATGACCGATCGGCTGCGGTGATGCTCCGCCGCCCGGTAAAACGCCGCCGCCTTGAGCGGGAGCACCGGCAGGACGCAGGGCATGACGTTGAAGAGCAGGCCGGCCATCAGCGCGACGCCGAACGCGCCCCAGACGGTAAAGCCTTCCTTGTCTTCGCTCTCGGCCGGTTCGCTTTCGAACGAAGCGGCAGCGGGTGTTGTCGTGGGTATGGCTGTCGCGGGTACGGTTGTCGGCGTGCCCTCGACCGTCGCCGCGATGGTGAACTTCGGCGTCATCGGTGAGAAGCACATCTTGTCATCGCACATCTGCAGCCGCACCTTGCCGCCAAGCGTCACCGGCCCCGCGGGCGCGTCCGGTTTGACCTTCACCGGCACCTTCACCTCGACCTTGCCCTCGTAGACGTTGAGGGTGCCGAGCGCGGGGTAGGTGTGGTCTTCGCCCTTGGGGTACATCGGCTCCGAGAACTCAAACCCCGACGCCGGGTCCATCGTCACGACGTATGCGATGAAGTTCTCGTTGCTCGGCGTGTGCGACTGCGTGTGGAACCCCTGCGGGATCTGGGCCGTGACGGTGATCGTGGCGCTCTGGCCATGCTTGAGTGTCGGCGGGTCGATCGAAGCCGTCACGGGCGGCACCGTCGGCTTGGCGGCGCGCGCCGACGTGGTGACGAACAACACGGCCAGCGCGATCGAGGCGATGGCGAACAACTTGGGCGTCGAGCGGTTCATGCTTCAATCTTAACCCTCGATACGGGCAGTTTGTTGCAGCGGATGGTCAGTATCCTTACGATTCCCATAGGATTTGCGGAGTTACGCCGGTGCGATTATCCAAACGGACTGAGTACGGGTTACGCGCCGTCGTGCAACTGGCGCGGCTGTGGCCGCGTACGTACGTCCAGTCTAAGGACTTAGCGCAGCAGGAGGGGCTTCCCAACAAGTTCCTGGAATCGATCCTGCTGGCTCTGCGCCGGGGCGATTTCCTCGAAAGCAAGGTCGGCAGTGGCGGGGGGTATCGGCTGTCGCGCGCGCCGCGCGAGATCGGCGTCGGCGACGTCATTCGCCGGCTCGAGGGGAGGCTCACCGTGAAGGAAGAAGCCGCCACCAAAGACCTCTCCGCCGGCGAGGTGGCGGTGCGACTGATCAACGAGCGGCTGACCTCGGCCACCGACGAAGTGCTCGACGCGATGACGCTCGAAGAGCTCGCCGAGCACGTCTCGCGCGCGGGTAGCGTGCAGCAATCCATGTACTACATTTGACGTCGCGCGCGCCGCGCACGCTAATGACCACGTTGTCATCCTGAGGTACTCCGAAGGATCCAGCCGCGCACGCAAAGGGCCCTTCATCCTCGGCTGGATCCTTCGGAGTACCTCAGGATGACATTCAAATAGCACTCGTGAAGAAGGTGAATTGAGCTATGGCGAAGCCAGTTCGAATGGGCGTAATCGGTTGCGGCGCGATCAGCGGCGCGTACCTGGGGATGGCGAAGAACTTTCCCATCGTCGAGGTCGCGGCGTGCGCGGACCTCGACATGGATCGCGCCCGCGCGGCGGCGGAGAAGTTCGGCGTGCCGCGGGTGCTGAGCGTCGACGAACTGCTGCGCGACGATTCGATCGACCTGGTGATGAACCTGACGATCCCCAAGGCGCATGCCGAGATCGCGCTGCGGGCCATCGAGGCGGGGAAGCACACCTACGCGGAGAAGCCGTTTGCCGTCACGCGCGAGGAAGGCCGCCGCGTGCTCGACGCGGCGAAGAAGCGCGGTGTCCTCGTCGGCTGCGCCCCCGACACGTTCATGGGCGCGGGGTTGCAGACCGCGCGGAAACTCATCGACGACGGCGCGATCGGCAAGCCCGTCGCGTTCACCGCCTTCATGCTCAGCCGCGGCCACGAGCATTGGCATCCGAGCCCGGAGTTCTATTACGAGGTCGGCGGCGGGCCGATGTTCGACATGGGGCCGTACTATCTCACGGCCTTGCTCAATCTCTTCGGCCCCGTGAAGCGAATCATGGGCATGGCATCGATCGCGATGCCGCAGCGCACGATCACGAGCGAGCCAAAGCGCGGGAAGACGATCACCGTCCAGACGCCGGACCACATCGCCGGCACGATCGAGTTCGAGAACGGGGCGGTCGGTTCGATCATCCAGAGCTTTGCGATGCCGCACGCGCCGGATCAGGAGAAGCAGCCGATCCGCGTGTATGGCACGACCGGGACGATGCGCGTCCCCGACCCGAATCAGTTCGACGTCCCCGTCCACGTGCGCGGACGCGATGAGCCGGAATGGCGCGAGGCGCCGTTTCAGTTTGTCACCGGCTACGGCCGGTCGATCGGCGCGGCCGACATGGCGTACGCCATCCGCTCCGGCCGGCCGTTCCGAGCGAACGGCGAGCAGGCGTTCGCGGTGCTGGACCTGATGGCGGCGTTCCTCGAGTCGTCGCAGAGCGGGCAGGCGGTTCGACCGACGTCGTCGTACCAGCGTCCGGCGCCGATGCGCGCTGACTTGCCCTTCGGCACGCTCGAGAGCTGATTTGCGACGGAGGAGCTCTTCAATTCACCAAAGGGGAAAGTGCGGCTGACAGGAATTGAACCTGCACGATCTTGCGATCACAAGGACCTGAACCTTGCGCGTCTGCCAGTTCCGCCACAGCCGCAGCGGGACGAATCATATTAGGTACGTGCAAAAGGGTGTCAAGGATCGCGGCGGAGTCACTCGTCACTGGTCACTGGTCAAGTAGAGCGCGTTCGCCACTCTTCTCCTTGACCGGTGACCAGTGACCAACGGCCAGTGACGACGTATCATCGCTCTCATGTCCGGCAAAGCGTCCGCCAACCTCTCCCCGCGCATCACCAACCGCCGGGCGATGCACGACTATTTCATCGAGGCCAAGCTCGAGTGCGGCATCGTTCTCGTCGGGAGCGAAGTGAAATCCCTCCGCAACGGCAAGGCACAATTGCACGAGTCGTTCGCGCGGGTCGAAAAGGGCAAGCTGATCCTGCACAACGCCCACATCGACCCGTACGACAAGGCCGCCCTCGTCTACAACCACGAGCCGACGCGCGACCGCATCCTGCTCGTCCACAAGCGCGAGATCCGGAAACTCCAGGACGAGACGAAGGAGCGCGGCACGAGCCTGATCCCACTCTCGATCTACTTCAAAGACGGCCGGGCGAAGGTGGAGCTGGGCGTGGCCAAGGGCAAGCAGCAGCACGACAAGCGGCAGACGATCAAGAAGAAGGAACAGGACCGCGAGCTCCGCCGGATGACGATGCGCCGGGGGTAATGGCGCGCGCTCTGCTCTGGGGGTAGACGCCGAATGACCGCTGCACCATCCGATCCGCTCCCGACACCCGCTCCGCTCGCCGAGGTGCGCAAGCGTCGGCGTTGGGATCGCGACTTCTGGCTCGTGACGTTCCTCGCCGCCTGCGTGGTGTTGCCGCGCGCGGCGCTGATCTGCCGGGCGCACAACGAATCGGTGGACGACGACTACCACCTCCGTCGCGGGCTGCTGTTTTGGACGCGGGCGGACGTGGACCTGCGGCTGAACGACCCGCCGTTGGGCGCGGCCATCGGCGCGCTGCCGATGTTCCTCCTGGACTGCGCGTCGCGCGGGCCGGTCGATGCGCGGACCGTGCCGCCGCCGGAGTTCGTGCCCGACGGGCCGCGCGCCGGGATGGAAAACCACACGATGCCCGAGGCACTCCGCGCGCGGGCGCGAGCCGGGCGGCGAAACGTGCTGTACGGCCAGCGCCTGCCGCCACCCACCCTCTACATGATCGTCGGAATCTGGAAGGCGGCGCTGTTCGTACCGCTGGTGGCGATCGCCTTCACGTGGTGCCGGAGCCTGTACGGCGCGGCGTCGGGTTGGATGGCGGCGCTGCTGCTCGTCTTCGAGCCGAACTTTGCCGCAATGGTTCACAGTCCGGCGGTGGACGTGCTCGGCGTCGCGACCATCGTGATCGCGTGCTACGCGGCGTGGCGCTACGCCCAGGCGCGCTCAACGAAGTGGCTGGCGGCGACCGCGGTGGCGACCGCGCTGGCGATGTCCGTCAAGCACACGGCACTGATCCTGCCGGCCGTGCTGGCGGCATACCTGCTGCTCGACGCGTGGGCGCGCGGCCGCCCGATGCTCGGCGCGAACGTCTGGCGGTCCCGCGTGAGGCGCGCCATGCTCGCCGCGCTGATCTGGGGCGTGGCGGTATGGGTCATGACCGGGTTCGACGTCTCGGTTCCCCACGATGTCGGCGGCGAGTTCGCTCGTCCGCCGCGGGACGCCGCAGCATGGAGGCATTCGTTCGTCCACGTCGTCGAAGCGCAGCTCACCCGTCTCCTGCCCGCGGGCACGTATGTCGGCTCGGTCTTCGCCGGCCTGGGGCACAACTCCGCCGGGCACTGGGGATACCTCTTCGGCGAGCACCGCGTGTGGGGGTGGTGGTACTACTTTCCCGCGGTGGCGACGTACAAGGCGCCGCTGGGAATCGCACTGCTGATTGCGCTGGCGGCGCTCTCGTTGCGGTGGGTGAAGGCAGGCACGGGCGAGTTGGGGCTCGCCGTGCCGATGCTCGCGTGGGGCGCGCTGCTGCTGGCAACACACATCAACATCGGCTTCCGCCACGCGCTGCCCGCCTACGCGTTCGCCCTGCTGCTGGCGACGCGGGCGGTGGCGCCGAGCGCGCCGCGATGGATGCGCGTGATCGCGTGGATCGGCGTCGCGGCGGCGGCCGTGCACGGGTTGTCGTATCACCCGAACTATCACGCCTATCTCAACGTACCGCGGTCCCGCGCCTACCTCGACATCAGCGACAGCAACGTCGACTGGGGCCAGTCGATCAAGCCGATCGCCGGCTGGATCGACGCACATCGCACCGAGATCGACAACCGGCCGGTCTACGTCCGCCCGTTCGGGGACGACACGGGGCTCGCAACGGGTTGGTACGTGGGCCATCGCGCGACGCGCGTCCCGCTCGGCGTGGACCCCCCGACGACCGGCCTGCTCATCATCAGTCCGGTGCACGTCCTTGGGCTTTACGATTCCGAGATGCGCTACGCCGCCCTGGGGTCGATCGAGCCGGAAACGATCATCGAGCACACGATGCTCGTTTACGACATGGATAAGCTGGTTAAGAGCGGTTTCATCTGGCCGGAACCGGTGAAGGGTCGGCTGCCGTTTACGGATGTGAAGTGACGTCATGAACCCGCCTCGGCTTGGGGTCTAACTCAAGTTCTTGGCGGTTGCTGACGGCATGCTCTTTCTCCCTCTCCCACGTACTCGGGGGAGAGGGCAGGGGAGAGGGGCAAGCGGCGCGCTGCGACGAACGACGCTCGTGGAGGGAAC
>JBAUGM010000428.1:0-3231 GCA_049679725.1 Tepidisphaeraceae bacterium | reverse complement strand
AGAAAAGCTCCAAACAGGGAGTTCCGTTTGGAGCTTTCTTCTTCGTGCTTCGAATTTGTTTCGTGCTTCGTGCTTCGGATTTCGTGCTTTACGTTTCGGCTTGTTCAAAAGTGGATCGCCCGTCTCTCCACCGCCAGCGCCGCTTCCTTGATTGCTTCCGGCAGCGTGGGGTGCGCGTGGACGGAGCGCGCGATGTCTTCGACGCTCGAGGCGAACTCGATCGCGACGGCGCCTTCGGCGATCAGGTCGGAGGCGCGGGCGCCGAGGATGTGCATGCCGAGCAGCCGGTCGGTCTTCGCGTCGCCGACGATCTTGACCATGCCCTCCGTCGCGTCCATCGCGCGGGCGCGGCCGTTGGCGGTGAAGGGGAACTTGCCGACGCGGACTTCCCCGTGCTTCGCCTTCGCTTCCTCTTCGGTGAGCCCGACGGAGGCGAGCTCGGGGAACGTGTAGACGACGTTCGGCACCGCCAGGTAATTCACGTGCCCGGCCTTGCCGACCATCAGCTCGGCGCAGGCGACGCCTTCCTCCTCGGCCTTGTGGGCGAGCATCGCGCCGCCGATGACGTCGCCGATCGCGTAGATGCCTTCGATGTTGGTTTCGAAGTGGCGGTCGACGGTGACGAAGCCGCGCGGGTCCATCGCGACGCCCAGCTCGCGCAGGCCGAGCGATTCGGAGTATGGGCGTCGGCCGATGGCGACGAGCACCTTGTCGCAGTCCTCGACCTCGACGTTGTCGCCGCTCTTCCACGTGAGCTCGACGCGGTTGCCCCGCACGGTCGCGCTTTGCGCGCCGGTGTTGAGGCGGAACTTCAGACCCTGCTTCTCGAGTGACCGCTGCAGGGCCGACGTCATCTCGCGGTCCATGAGCGGGAGGATGCGGTCGAGGAACTCGATGACGACGACTTCCGAGCCGAGCCGGCTCCAGACGGACCCGAGCTCCAGCCCGATCGCGCCGGCGCCGATGACGAGCAGCTTCTTCGGCACCTCCGTGAACGCGATCGCCTCGTCGGAGCTGACGATGTGCTTCCCGTCGAACGGCAGGGATTTCAGCTCGATCGGGGCGCTGCCGGTGGCGACGAGGATCTTGCCGGCGGTGATGACGCGCTTGTCGCCGGCGTCGTTCGTCACTTCGACGGCGCCGATGCCGGTGATGCGGCCGGTGCCGATCACGTGCTGGATCTTGTTCTTCTTGAAGAGCCCCGCGACGCCGCGCGTGAGGCTGGAAACGACGCCAACCTTGCGCGCCATCATCGCCGCCAGGTCGAGCTGCACGTCGGCGGTCTTGATGCCGTGGTGATGGAAGTGGGTCTTGGCCTGTGAGAACAGCTCGCTGGAGTCGAGCAGTGCTTTGCTGGGGATGCAGCCGACGTTGAGGCACGTCCCGCCGAGCGAGTCGTCCTTCTCGACGCAGGCGACGTTCATCCCAAGCTGCGCGGCGCGGATGGCGGCAACGTACCCGCCGGGACCGGCGCCGATGACGATGAGATCGAAGTTGCTGATGTCGGGCATAAGTCGGGGGATTCTAGGGAGGAGGGAGAGGGACCGCCAATTGCGGGAGTTTCGGTCATTCGCGCGTCAAATGAAGAATCCCCGGACTCCGCTGCGCTACGCCCCGGTGCGTAGCGCTAAGCGGAGCCCGGGGATCCCTCCATTGTCGTCGACGCGCTACACCTCCAGCATCAACCTTGCCGGATCCTCCAGGTACTCCTTCATCCGCACGAGGAAGCTCACCGATTCCTTCCCATCCACCAGCCGGTGGTCGTAGCTCAGGGCGACGTACATCATCGGGCGGATTTTGATTTCGTCGTTGATGACGACGGCGCGTTTCTGGATCGCGTGCATGCCGAGGATGCCGCTCTGCGGGGGGTTGATGATCGGGGTGCTGAGCAGCGAGCCGAAGACGCCGCCGTTGGTGATCGTGAACGTGCCGCCGGAGAGTTCCTGCAAGGCCAGCTTGCCCTCGCGCGTGGCGTTGGCGAGGCGCTTGATCTCGCTCTCGATCTGCGCGAAGCCCATGCGCTCGACGTTGCGCAGCACGGGCACGGCCAGCCCGCGCTCGGTGCTGACGGCGATGCCGAGGTTGACGTGGTCGAAGTAGAGAACATCGTCGCCGTCGATCTGCGCGTTGACGCGCGGGAACTCCTTCAGCGCGAGCACGACGGCGCGGGCGAAGAAGCTCATGAAGCCCAGGCCCACGCCGTGGAGTTTCTCGAACTTCTCCTTGTATTTGGCGCGGATGTCGAAGATCGCCTGCATGTCCACCTCGTTGAAGGTGGTGAGGATGGCCGCGGTCTGCTGCGCCTGAACGAGGCGCTCGGCGATCTTCTTGCGGATCTTGGTCATGGCGACGCGCTTGGTGCCGTTGCCGGAGTCGATGATCGCGGGGATCGACGGTGCGATGGCGAGCGAACGGGTCTCGTCTTCGCGGATCTCGTCGGCCCTGGATGACGCGGGCGCGCCCTGCGTGGCGAGGCGGGTTGCGTCTTCCTTGGTGATCTTCCCGCCGGGGCCGGTGCCTTTGAGGTCGGCGGGATTGAGCTTGTTCTCTTCGACGATGCGGCGGACGGAGGGGCGGAGGTCGTCGGTGGACTTGCCCGACTCCTTGCTCGCTGACGGGGAAGCAGGTTGAGACTTGCTTGGCGCAGGGGCGCTGCCGCCCGGCGGAGCCGGGGGCTTTGTCGCGGGCGCAGGAGCGGACTTGGAGTTGATCGGCTTCGATGCGCCGGCGCCGCCCTCATCGATGCGGGCGATCGTGTCGCCGATGGCGACGGTGTCGCCTTCGTTCTTCACGCGGCGCAGCACGCCCGCGGCGGGCGCGGGCACGTCCACGTTGGCCTTGTCCGTTTCCAGCTCGGCGACGGGCTCCTGATCGGTGACGGTGTCGCCGTCGCTCTTGTGCCACTTGATGAGCACGGCCTCGCGAACCGATTCGCCCAGCGGGGGCACGTCAACATTCGTCGGCATGAAAGGTTCCTGGTCTGGTGTTGTCGCCGGTTGTACGATAGGCGGGGGCGCGATTCAATCGCACGGCGGACACTCGATGATGTCAATGCAGCCACAGACTCTGGGGGCCAGGATGTCGCGCGTCGCGACGGCGATCGTTCCCAAGGCGCGCTGGCTCGGAGAGCATCGCGGCTTCGTGACCCTTGGTGCGAGCGCCATCCTCGCCATCAACCTGTGGACGTGGGGCCTGGGACACAATCCCGTCCTCGACACCGCATATTCCATC
>JBAUGM010000427.1:0-3179 GCA_049679725.1 Tepidisphaeraceae bacterium | reverse complement strand
GGCTTTCCGCTTGCGGCTTCGCGGACGAACGCGGGCTGATCCGCGAAGCCGCAAGCGGCAAACTCATTTCATCGGGGGGCGACGAAGCCCGCGCGGGCGTGATACAATCCCCGGTTATACGCAAAGGAGAACGTTCATGTCCCAATATCCCAGCCCTTTCAACGATGCCCGCAGCGCGCCGCTCGGCTACGAGTCGCGCACGGATAGCGTCACGCTCGTGCAGTTCTTCAACTCCGTCTACGCCTGGATGGCCTCCGGCGTGGCGCTGTCGGCGGTCGTGGCGTGGTGGGTTTCCACCCAGCCGCAGGTGATGGCCCAGATCTTCCGCGGGCCGGCGCTGATCATCCTGTTCATCGCCCAAATCGCGCTGGTCTTCACCATCAGCGGCGCGATCAACAAGATCGGCGCAGGCGCCGCCACCGCGCTGTTCATGCTTTACGCCGCGCTGAACGGGCTCACCCTCTCGGCCATCTTCATCGTCTACACCGGCGCCAGCCTCGTCACCACGTTCGCGGTGACGGCGGGTATGTTCGGAGCGATGAGCGTCTACGGCTTCGTCACCAAGCGCGACCTCACGCGCCTGGGCAGCCTGCTGTTCATGGCGCTGATCGGCCTGATCATCGCATCCGTTGTGAACATCTTCTGGGCCAACTCCACGCTCGAGTGGATCATCACCTACGCCGGCGTCCTGATTTTCGTCGGGCTGACCGCCTACGACACGCAGGCGCTGAAGATGATGGCGATCCAACTGGCGGACAACCCGGCGATGGCGGCGCGGATGGCGATCGTCGGGGCGCTGAAGCTCTACCTCGACTTCATCAACCTGTTCCTGTTCATGCTGCGGATTCTGGGGGATCGGAGATAAGCCGGAAGCACGTCCTTTTGAGCCGGCGCAGCCGGACAATCCGAAGCACGAAGCACGAAACAAATCCCAACGAAGAAGCAAAAGAAAGCTCCAAACGGGTTGATTCCGTTTGGAGCTTTCTTCTTTTGAGTTTGCTGCTTGTTTCGTGCTTCGTGCTTCGGATTTCGTGCTTTCCTAGCTTGCTGCTTTCGCCGGCGTCCGGTCGTGCAGCGGCGTTTCCGTGTGGACTGCGCCCGACGACGGCACTTCCTTCCCGCCCGGCTCGGTTGAGCCGATGCGCATGCCGTAGAACGAGCGGTAGACGAACACCAGCGCGATCGCGAAGAAGACGGCGGACAGGATGTAGCGCCAAATGCTCGGCGTGCCGTCGGCGTTCTTCAGGGTGATCGCCAACTCGACCGCGAGCAGCCCGAACAGCGTGGCGAACTTGATGATCGGGTTCAGCGCGACCGAGCTCGTGTCCTTGAACGGGTCGCCGACCGTGTCGCCCACGACAGTGGCGGCGTGAAGGTCGGTTCCTTTCTCGCGGAGCTCGACCTCGACGATCTTCTTGGCGTTGTCCCACGCGCCGCCCGCGTTGGCCATGAAGATCGCCTGGAACAGCCCGGTGATCGCCAGGCCGATGAGGAAGGCGACGAAGAAGTAGGGATCGACGAACGCGGCCGCGAGCGTGATGAAGAAGACGGTCAGGAAGATGTTGAACGCGCCGGCCTGGGCGTACTTCGTGCAGATTTCGACGACCCGTTTGGAGTCCTCCATCGACGCCTTGGCCGCGCCGTCGAGCTTCATCGTGCGCTTGATGTAGGCCACGGCCCGGTACGCGCCGGTGATGACCGCCTGCATGCTTGCACCCGCGAACCAGTAGATCACCGACCCGCCGGCGATCAGCCCGAGGAAGAACGGGGCGTGCATGATCGACAACTTCGTCAGCGCCGCCTGGTCGCTCAGCGCGTCGGTCAGCACCATGATGATCGAGAAGATCATCGTCGTCGCGCCGACGACGGCCGTGCCGATGAGCACGGGCTTGGCGGTCGCCTTGAACGTGTTGCCGGCGCCGTCGTTCTCTTCCAGCAGGTACTTGGCCCGCTCGAAGTCGGCGTCGATGCCGAACTGGCTCTTCAGCTCCTGCTTGGCCGAGGGAAGCTGCTCGATGAGGGAGAGCTCGTAAATGGACTGGGCGTTGTCGGTGACGGGGCCGTAGCTGTCGACGGCGATGGTGACCGGGCCCATCCCCAGGAAGCCGAAGGCGACGAGCCCGAAGGCGAAGACCGCCTCCGCCTGCATGAGCGATCCGACGCCCAGCGTGCTGATGCCGTACGCAACGGCCATGAGCGAGACGATCACGACGCCGGCGATCCAGAAGGCGCTGAAGTTGCCGGCGGTCAGACCGGAAAGCACGTTGAGCGATGCGCCGCCCTCGCGGCTGGCGGTGACGACTTCCTTCACGTGGCGCGAGTGGGTCGAGGTGAAGAAGGTGGTGACTTCGGGGATCACCGCGCCCGCGAGCGTGCCGCAGGAGATGATCGTCGCCAGTTTCCACCAGAGCGACCCGTCGCCCAGGTCGGAGACGAGCAGGTACGACGCGACGTACGTGCAGACGACCGATACGATCGAAGCCAGCCAGACGAGCGTGGCGAGCGGGCTCTCGAAGTTCATCTCGCGTGCCTTGGCGTAGCGCGCCTTGGCGATGGCTTCGTTGACGAGGTAGGAGACGCCGCTGGCGACGACCATGAGCAACCGCATGGCGAAGATCCAGACGAGGAGCTTGACCTGCACGAGTTCGTCGGGGACGGCGAGCATGATGAAGGTGATCAGCGCCACGCCGGTGACACCGTAGGTCTCGAACCCGTCGGCGGTGGGCCCGACAGAGTCGCCGGCGTTGTCGCCCACGCAGTCGGCGATGACGCCGGGGTTGCGGGCGTCGTCTTCCTTGACGTTGAAGACGATCTTCATGAGGTCGGCGCCGATGTCGGCGATCTTCGTGAAGATCCCGCCCGCCACGCGCAGGGCCGCGGCGCCGAGCGATTCGCCGATGGCGAACCCGATGAAGCACGCTCCCGCCAGGTCGCGCGGGACGAACAGGAGGATCATCAGCATGAGCAGCAGCTCGACGCTGATGAGCACCATGCCGATGCTCATGCCCGCCTTCAGCGGGATGGAGGAGACGGGGTAGGGCATCCCGCGCAGCGAGGCCAGGGCGGTGCGCGAGTTGGCGAACGTGTTGATGCGAATCCCGAACCAGGCGACCGAGTATGAACCCGCGATGCCGACGAGGCTGAACGCCAGGATGAACGCGACGCGCACCGGCGTCGAC
>JBAUGM010000426.1:0-8626 GCA_049679725.1 Tepidisphaeraceae bacterium | reverse complement strand
TCACGCTGGCGGAAACTGAACGGCAGCGCCAAGCTGCAGGACCTGATCGACGGCGTCGTGTTCGTCGACGGAGAACGAATCGCCGCTTAAGCTGTCGCCGCCGTCC
The DNA here is from genome assembly GCA_049679725.1 of Tepidisphaeraceae bacterium. Lineage (GTDB taxonomy): Bacteria > Planctomycetota > Phycisphaerae > Tepidisphaerales > Tepidisphaeraceae > DASYWJ01. The sequence goes on along the minus strand of JBAUGM010000426.1, from coordinate 8,520 downwards.
ACAGCTTTTGGAAATAACTCGTTGACAAGTCGATCCTTCCAATCGGGCGCGTTCACCAGCATGTCGCGCACGATGTCGAGAACCGCGCGCTCCAGTGGCTCGGCGGGAATCAGACGGCGCATGGTCTTGTCGCGCTTGGGCGTCGTGAACCCGCGATGGATGGCGTAGTAGCGCGTCTTCGGCGTCGGCCCAGACCTTCACATGCTTGGCGTACGCGCGCGCCTCGACGACCTTCCGTACCAGCCAGTTGGCGCTCGGCGCATCATTGACGGCGAGCGCCTCCGGGACCTCGGGCGGCGGCTCGACCTCGGGTTGCTCTGTCGTCTCCGTCATGTGCTACCGCCTTTCGCGCGCATGATCGTGACGGCGGCGTCAATCCCGGCGGCGAGCATCTGCGCCGCGATCTCCGTCCCGTGTTCGTCCAGCAGCCGCTCAGCCTCGGCCCCGCTGATCATCCCCCAGACGTTCATTACGTCCTCGGGCTTGAGTTGTACGTTGACGCCGCCGACGCGGCGGGCGCACTCGAACGGGTTTGGCAAGTGCCTTTCGCTCACGACGCGCCTCCGTCGTTCCGGAAGATCTGCACCGCCGCTTGGATGCCCGCCGACACCATGTGCGCCGCGATCGGCTCCGCGTGCCGCTGCAATAGTTCCCGCAGCGTCCGCTCGTCGTGTTGCGGACAGAGCGGGCGGATCAAATCGAGATAGAGCGTGACCATCAGCCCCGCGCAGACGTCTTCGGGTTCACACTCATGGTCAGCGCTCATGCGCCACCGCCTTCCGCGCCGTCGTCTTGTTCGTCGGCCGAGGGAAGAAAGTCCTCCCACGCGCGTCGATGGGCACGAGCGAGGGCCAGCAGTGGCGACCACGTCAGCAACGTCAGGTGCTTCTGGATGACCGCGCGCTGCTTGATGCTCATCGATACGCCCTCAAGCAGCGCGAGCATGTGGTCGAATCGCTCGGAGACGCCGAAGGCGATTTCCGGTTCGCGCGTGATCAGTTCGTAGACGATCCGTTGGAAATCGTCCCGGCGAATTGTGTCCGTGACGTGGACGAAATCGTCTTCCGTGACAAAGCCGTCTGTGAGCTTGTTCTTGTTCATGGGGGAGAGACCTCAGCGAAGGTTGGGCCAGGTGGCGAAGATGGCATCGTCGAGTTTTCGACATGGAACGAGTTCCACGCCGTTGCCCCTTGGAAGTTGGTTGACCGCGGAGGGCGGGCAGAGGACGCGCACGGGCAAGCCGATCTCGCCGCGCTTCGTGACATGGCAGATCGCCAGCGTCATGACCTGCGCGGCGCGCGTGAGCGAGAAGAATTGAATGAGTGCTTGGTAGGCGTCGAAGTTGTTCCTGAAGCCTCCTTGAAAAGCGAAGTGCCACGCCCTTGGCGGACGCGGCACGATTGGCATCTGCGAACGAGCGGTACTCCTCGCTCTTCCCGCCGCTGAAGTCAAGAGGGGGAAGAGCAAGATTTTGAGGTGTTTACGCTTCGATCGGCGCACCGGATAAGAATGGCATCGACGAAATCGATGTGAGCCAAGTTGCACCATCAAAGGCCAATCTGCAAGGCGGACGCTATGTGAGAAATGCTAATGTAGAAAAAATAGAAAATGTAGTTGACTGGGGTAGGCTATGCGGTGTGTTCCGCCTCACCGCATCGCGTGGTTCGCGGCTTGGGGTGCCGCGAGCGATGAGGGAACACGTCGCTTTCCTAAGACAACATTGGTCCTCATCTGACGGCAGCCGGGCTATCGCCGGCTTGCTGTAGGAACGTGCGACGCACGCGGCCCAGCAGGGCATGGTGCGCCGACTATTTCTGGACCACTGTCATGAAGGGTAGAAATGCCGAAGTTCTTCTCGTCTTCCCGCGTCAACTCGTCTGCCTCGAAACATGCTCCGGCCGAAGTCTCGCCCACGCGCATGCGCGCCCTATCGGCGCGCGACAGTCGGGTGACCAGGGCAGCGGCCATGACCGTCGAGGCGCTGGAGCGGCGCACGCTCTTCGGCTTCTACTACGGCGATCCTACTGACGAGAACCCCACGCCGACCGAGAACCCTTGCCCGCCGGTGCCGGCGGACCCGAACGCGGGGGCGGGTACGGCGTCTTCCACAGGAGAGCCCGTCAGGCACTTCGATGGCCATCCGCTCGTGACGTCTGCCGACCTGTCGTCCGAGGGCTTTGGGTTTTCATGGGGTCACACGCGGAGTTGGACAGGTCTGAACAACGCAAGTTTGAACGGGAACGGCTGGAGCATCGCGGAATTGCCGTACGCCGTGGTCGGGGGCGGGGCCACGGGATCGGCCAATGGCGACTGGATCGGTGATCCGAACAATGAATACGAAGGCGTCCTCGACGGCACCGCGCGTGACCAGCGCCTCTCGGTGGTCAGCGGCGGCGGCAACGTCTCTACGTTCGAGGTCGGCGTTCCTGCCGACTATCAGAACGGCACTTATGCGTCGTACGCTCCTTGGGGGGGCGCACCGGAACAAGTTGGAGTGGGACAAGACGAACCGCCTGCTCAAGCTGACGGACGCGCAGGGCAACGTCACCGAGTTCTACGACGTGCGCCGCGCCAGCGACGTGACTGATTCAGCGGATCCGTACTACTCAATTCGCACGAGTGATCCTGACCGGCCAACCTCGTATTCGCGCGCGCTGAACCTTGCGCCAAAGTACGGGCAGTTCAAACGGTTCACCTCGGCGAACGGGACGACGCAGGTCGTCGCGAGCTACGACACCAATGGCTACCTCACGACAGTTACCCGCTCGGACGCTTCGACGAACCAGCATGAGCGGTACGTCTACAACTACACCGGCGACAGCGAATTTGCGGCGCTAACCAACGACCTCGTGACGGCCGCTGGCGATACTCCGCCGAAGCTCATCGCTCGCGTAACACTCCAGCGGAGCGAGGACGCCGGAAGCAACTGGTCCACGGTGCGCGGGGTGGACTACACCTACTACACCGGCCGCATCTCGAACGGCGGCGGGTTCAAGGACGATGAGAACGGGCGGCTCGGTGACCTGAAGCTGGCCGAGGTGAAGGACGCGGACGGCGCTGTTATCGACACGAAGTATTACCGCTACTACAAGTTCACAGGCGAGGGGGCCTACAACATCGCCTCCCAAGGTCCGACGAACAAGCACACTACAACGGGTGGTCCGAGCGCGGCTGGATTCACGCCCGGCCTCAGTGCGTACGGCACTCTGGAGGACTACGATCCAAACAGCCCGGGCGTCCACCACCGCTTTCTCATGAGCGGCATCAAAACCGTCGTGGAGGGTGCGTCGTTCGCACGCTTGGCCGCCTCCGTGTCCAATTACGAGACGGCGAGTGACGAGCAGGTCAGGCCCTATGTAAACCATTTCTACCGCTACGAGCGCTGGGCCGATCACACCGGCTCGTCCGCCAACGGCAACGTCAACTTTGATTGGCGCGTCGGGTATCGACTCGGCAGCCGCTTCCGCGTGGTCCAGGAGATTGCCCAGGGCGCGGGTTGCTCGACTTGTTCCGAGGGGCAGGGCACTTACCGGATCGACTACGCTGCGAACTACAACAACCCCGACAGCAGCATCGGCTTCAACAGCATCGAGGACAACGTCTGGCGGATGCGGACGACAGAGTTCTTGCCAGACACGACCAACGAGCGCGTGAGTCTGACGCTCGGCGCCGGCCATCTGACCAGCAGCAGCACGGAGGGAACGATCTACTGGCCGAGCCATGGGTTCGGCGTCGGTGAGGAGATCACGATCTCCGGCGCTAACGAGTCGGCGTACAACGGCACGTTCACGATCAGCAAGATTGTGGACGTGAACTATTTCAAATTCACGCTCGCCAGTTCGACGACCTCGCCCGCTACGGGCACGGTCACTGTCAAGAACCTGGAGCGCGTCGCCCCCGCGCAATGGGAGGACAATGACCGCAACATCGTCTACACGAACGAGGTCGGTCTGCCGATGCTCGAAGTGCTTGTCGATGCGAACGCAACCAGCTCGACCAGCGACGACAAGGTCTTCGCCACGTACTACCGCTACGACGATCAGGGCCGGCTCGTCCTCAAGGCCCACCCCTCAGCCGTTGCGGCCTACAACCCGTCGAGTCCATCCGGCTTTGAGAACTATCAAGATTTGGCCGGCTTCAACGGCACGTCGTACGCCAACCTCAACGATGGGACGGGCCTGATCGAGATCACGGAGTACGGCTCCAGCACCACCGCGACCTCCTCTACGGCCGGCGACGTGAGCGGGTATTTCAAGGCCGCGAAGGTCAAGCGGGGCGAGAACGGGACGCCGGTCACGCTCAACACTCAGACGTACTTCTCCCGGACCACCGCCGGCGCGACGGTCTACCCGGTCGCCGCCAACACCGTCTACCGAAACGACGATGGCACCGGCGCACAAACCACGAGCTACGCCTACACGTGGCACAGCGGAACCAACGCGATGGCGTCGGGGACGGTGACTTACGCCGGCGTCACCACGGCTCAAAACGGACCGGGCTCCGCCGACACGGAGAGCAGCTTCTTCGACATTTACGGCCGCGTCACCTGGCACAAGGACGGCGACGGGTTCATCACCCACACCAAGTACGACACCGACACCGGCGGCGTCACCGAACGCATCACCGACGTGAACACCGCGACCACAAGCGACGAGCCGGCGGGATGGACGACGCCCAGCGGTGGCGGGCTACATCTGACGACGACGATTGAGCTGGACGGCCTCGGCCGCACGACGAAGCTCACCGATCCAAACAGCAACATCACCTACAGCGTTTACAAGGATGCGGACCGGGAGGTTCGTACGTACCGAGGCTGGACCGGCAGCACGACGACCGGCCCGATCGAGGTCACGCGCGAGTACCGCCCGGCGGCCGGCGCGCCGTCGGGGCAGCGTGCGGTCTACACCGAGACGCTGACATCGTCGGCCACGCCAACGGTCGTGGATGGCGAGCCGACCGGGAACGAGGCACTTAGCGCCTCCAACATCCAGTCGCTCACTCGGGCCTTGACCAACGACGCCGGCCAGGTGATCGAGACCGACGCCTACTTCTCGCTGTCCGGCGTCACTTACGCTCAGGCTACGCCACGACTCGGCAGTGCAAGCAACGACAGCTCGTCCGGCAACTACCATCGCACACTCCTCGACTACGATGGCCGCGGCAGATTGAAGCGGCAGGAAACCGCCGCGGGTACGATCACGCGCACGGTATATGACGCGCGTGGACTGCTGACCAGCACGTGGGTCGGTACCGACGACGCCGATGATAACTCGAGTGACGGTACGACCTTCTGGTCGCCCTCGACTGCTTCGAACGCAGAGTTCGATCTGGTCAGAGTCGCGTCCAACGAATACGACAATGGCGGGATCGGCGATGGGAACCTGACCAAATCGACGCAGCATCCGGGCGGCAGCGCCGCCGATCGCGTCACCACGTACCACTACGACTGGCGGAACCGCCTCGTCGCCGCCAAGCAAGGTGTGGAGGCGAACGAGTCGTCGTCCCTTGATACGCAGCGCCAGATCACCTATCGCACGCTCGACAGTCTTGGCCAAGCCACCGCCGTCGAGCGGTACGACGGGGATAACATCTCTATTGCCGACGCCAACAGCGACGGTGTGCCCGACAAGCCCGCGGATTCCGCTCGCCGCGCCAAAACGTCGATGGAGTACGACGAACAGGGTCGCCTCTTCCGCACGACGTTGCACAGCGTCGATCAGTCCACCGGAGCCGCGACCACCGGCGGGCTGGCGACGAACGTATGGTACGATCGTCGCGGCAACGTCATCAAAGTGGGCGAGCCGGGCGGGCTGGTGAGCAAGACGCTTTATGACGGGGCCAGCCGCGCCACAACTGTCTACACCACCGACGGCGGCGGCGACGGCGCTTGGTCTGATGCCGACGACCTGACGGGCGACAAGGTGCTGGAGCAGGTCGAGACGGCGTACGACGCCAACGGCAACGCCATCCTCGTCACGACCCGCCAGCGGTTCCACGATGCCACGGAAACCGGCGCGCTCGGCAGCCCGTCCTCGGGCTCCGGTACGGCCAAGGCGCGTGTTTCGTACGCGGCAATGTACTACGACGCTGCCGATCGGCAGACCGCGTCCGCCGACGTCGGCACCAACGGCGGTGTTGCGTACACGCGCCCGAGCACCGCCCCTGCCCGCTCCGACACCGCGCTCGTGACGAGCTACAGCTACGACGACGGCGGACGGCTGAAGGACGTGGTGGATGCACGGGGCATCGTCAACCGCACCACTCATGACCTCTTCGGCCGGGCGACCAAGGTGATCGAGGCCTACGCGGACGGCACGCCGAGCGACAGCGACGATCGCACGACCGCGTACACCTACACCGGCAACAACGACGTGCTGACGTTGAAGGCGGTGCTTCCTGGCGGCGCGTTCCAGGAAACGAAGTACGTCTATGGTGTCAGCCAGTCGAGCGGCAGCAACCTCGACTCCAACGACATCCTCGCGGCCACGCGATACCCCGACAAGAGCACCGGGTCGGCCTCTTCGGGCGAGCAGGAGACGAGCAAGGTCAACGCGCTGGGCGAGAAGATTAACGTCACCGACCGCAACGGCAACGTTCACTCCTACGGCTACGACGTGCTGGGTCGATTGACGACGGACGAAGTGGCTACGCTGGGCGCAAACGTCAACGGCGGCGTTCGAAAGCTCGGCTATACGTACGACACCGCCGGCCGGCCGGAGAAGTTTACGAGCTACGATGGCTCGGGCGCGGTAGTGAACGAGGTTCAGCGCGCCTACAACGGACTTGGCCAACTCGTCACCGAGTACCAAGAACACGGCGGCTTGGTGAACACCCCCACCAGCCCAAAGGTCCAGTACGCCTACACGGAACTGTCCGGCGGCAATCACAGCCGGCTCAAGAGCGCCACCTATCCAAACGGCCGGGTGCTGCGCTACGAGTACGCCAGCGGGTTGGACAGCGAAATCAGCCGCCTCTCGTTCCTTGCCGACGATAGCAGCGGCAGCGTCGGCACGCACTTGGAGGAATACAGCTATCTCGGCCTCGGCACCATCGTCGAGCGCAAACACCCGGAGCCGAGCCTAAACCTAACCTACGTGAAGAAGGCTGCGGAGAGCACCGGTGACGCCGGCGACCAGTACATCGGCCTTGACCGCTTCGGCCGCGTGGTGGATCAGCGCTGGGTGGACCTCAACGCCGCGGGCGACTCCGACGACATCGATGCCGACCGCTTCGGCTACTCCTACGACCGCAACTCCAACCGTACCGCCCGCGACTGGGCGGCCACGGGCGCTCCCACGACCTTGGACGAGGCGTACACTTACGACAGCCTCGACCGCCTGACGAAGATGAACCGCGGGACGCTCGCGTCCGGCACCATCAGCGATGGCGCCGCGACCTACACCCGCAACTGGGACGGCCTCGACGCGCTCGGAAACTGGGACGGCGTTACGACCGACGCCGACGGCGGCAGCGGCGGCGTGGCCACCACCGAGACCCGCACGCACAACCAGCAGAACCAGATCGAGACCATCAGCGGTGCCACCGCGCCGACCCATGACGCCAACGGCAACATGACCGGCGACGAGGCGGGCAAGGATTTCGTCTACGACGCCTGGAACCGCCTCGTGCAAGCGAAGGATTCGAGCGGCAACGAGATCAAGAGCTACAAGGTGGACGCGCTGGGCCGGCGGATCGCCACCAATCCCGTCGTTGGCGCAACGACGGACCTGTACTATTCGGCTCAATGGCAGGTGCTCGAAGAGCGCGAGGGCACAACCGCGAAGGTGCAGTACGTCTGGAGCCCGGTCTACGTGGACGCCATGGTCCTGCGCGACCAGATCGGCACCGGCGGCGGCGCGACCGGTGGTGCGCTGGATACGAGCTTCAGCGGCGACGGCATGGTGACCGTCAACATCGGTGCCTCCGACGATGAGATCCGCTCCGTCCGCCAATCCGACGGCAAGATCGTCGTGCTCGGCAGCGCCGGCGGCAACCTCGCCCTCGCGCGGTTCAACGCCGACGGCACGCTCGATACGAGCTTCAGCGTCGACGGCATCACCACCCTAAGCTTCGGCGGCACGGAGATGGGCCAGGGCTTGGCGATCCAGTCCGACGGCAAGATCGTCGTCGTCGGACAGACGAGCAGCGGTAGCGACGCGGTCGTTGCCCGCTTCAACGCCGACGGCTCGCTGGACACGAGCTTCGACACCGATGGGAAGAAGAACATCAGCTTCACCGGCTCGGCCGGCGCGGTCGACGTGGCGATCGACTCCTCCGGCAGGCTCCTCATCGCCATCTGGACGGGCGGCGACCAGGTGGTGATGCGGCTCACATCGTCGGGCGCGCTGGACACGACCTACGCGGGCGGCACCGGTTACCGAACCGTCGATGTCGGCGGCGGCGACCTGCCGCTGCGGATGGTGCTCGACGGCAGCGGCCGACTGATCGTCTCGGGCTTTTCAGACCTCGGCGACGCGACGCTATTCCGCCTCACCCCCAGCGGTGACCTCGACACGACGT
>JBAUGM010000425.1:0-3643 GCA_049679725.1 Tepidisphaeraceae bacterium | reverse complement strand
CTCGGGGAGAGGGTTAGGGAGAGGGGCCGGCTGCGGAGCGAGCCTCGAGCGTCGAACACCGCGTCTGCTCTGCCCCCTCTCCCCTGCCCTCTCCCCGGGTACGGGGAGAGGGAGAAAGATCAATCACAGGAACCGCGCGATGTCCTGGTACGTCACCAGCAGGAACACGCTCAGCAGCACCGCCAATCCCACCACCTGCGCGATCGATTGCGTCTTCGCGCTCAGTGGTCTCCCCTGGATCTTCTCGATGATGAGGAACGTGAACAGCCCGCCGTCCACGATGGGAATGGGGAGGAAGTTCACGACGGCCAGGTTCGCGCTGATCATGGCGAGGAACCAGATCAGCCAGTCGTTGCCCTGGTAGGCGAACTTGCGCCCGGCGTCGAAGATGCCGACCGGGCCCATCATGTTCTTGTAGCTCACGCTGCCCTGGAACATGCGCTGCAGCGTCAGATAGAACTGGAGCACGAAGTCGCGCGTCTCGGTGACGCCCCAGCCGGCGGCGGTGAAGGCGTTGCTGGTTTTGCGCGGCTCGACGCGGTCGTGAAACACCGGCACGGGCGGGGTCGTCAGCGCGGTCGTGTACGACAACCCCGCGATGCGCTGGATGTCGCGTTCATCGAGCTTCAGCTCCACATCCTTCGTCCCGCCCTCGGTGGCGAGCGTCAGCTTCACGGGCTCGCTCGCGGGCGCCTGGGCGATCTGCGCCTTCACGTCGAACCAGCTCTTGACCGGCGCGCCGTTCACGGCGGTGATCGCGCTGTTGGCGGGGATGCCCGCGGCCTTGGCGGGGGTGTTGTCGCGCACGTCGGAGATCACCGCCCGCGTCCCGTCCGTGCGCAGCTGGATGCCCAGCCCCTTCTTCCCCTTGCCCAGGTTGATCGTCGGAACGATCGGGCCGACCTTCACTTCCTGGCCGTCGCGCTCGACGACGAAGCTCATGCCCTGCTTGGCGTTGCCCGCGGCCGTGAGGCGCTCGATGAGCTTGGGGGCCGTCGGGTTCGCGTCGGCGTCGCCGTTGGGGAAGCTGATCTGCGTGATCACGTCGCCGGGCATCAGTTTCCCGCGCGCGGGCGATTCCTGCTGGAGGAGGTAGATCGCCGTGCGCGGCACCATGCCGGCGAAGTCGAGCGATTCGATGCCGAACGGATCCTGGAAGATCGGCGGGACGGAAACGGTGCGCGTGTCGCCCGCCTCGCCCTTGACCGTCAGCACGACGGGCTTGCCACCCGATTCCTGGACGGCCTTGTCGAACTTCCAGAACTCGTCTTCTTTGCCGCCCGCGATCACGGGTTCGCCGTTGACGTGGGTGACGACGTCTTGCGGCTTGATCGCGAGCGTCTCGGGCGGGAGCAGCTCGGGCGATGCGGCCTCGGGGGAGATCGCGTTTTTCGCGTCAACGCCGCGCAGCTCGTAAGGCTTGCCGATGCCGAGCATGAGGAAGCCGTGCGCGTCGCCGCCCTCGCGCTGGGGGAGGATCGAGAGGTGCTCGCGCGTTCCGTCGACGCGCTGGACGTACAGGGGCGTCGGCACGTTCTCCTCCGACAGCGCCGCGTTGAGGGTGATCTTCGTGAAGTCGTGCTGGAATTTGTCGTCGTAGTAGAGGATGCGGTCGCCGACGTTCAGCGGCGCGGAAACGGTCTTGCCGTTGACCACGCGGACGGTCTGGGCCGCTGGGGAGTTGGGGACGACAGCGCCGACCACCGCGGGCGGGGCGCGAAATCCCATGAGGAACAGGACCATGAACCCGATGGCCGCGAGGATGATGTTCATGATCACGCCCGCCGACACCACGAGCATGCGGGCGCCGATCGACTTCTTGTTGTAGGCGCGGGGGTCGTCCTGCTGGGCGTTGGGGCGGAGGTCGTCCTGCCCGAGCATCTTCACGTACCCGCCCAGCGGGATCCAGTTCAGTCGGTACTCCGTCTCACCGATGTTCGCCGCCTGCCCGGCGCTTTGGAGCTCCTCGTACTTCGCGCCGCTGGACCCGAAGACCCAGCCCATCCCTTTACGCCACGACACCAGCGCCTGCCCGAAGCCGACGGCGAACTGCTCGACCCGGATGCCGACGTACTTGGCGGCGAGGAAGTGGCCCAGCTCGTGAAAGAAGATCACGAAGCCGAAGCCGAAACACAGGAGGGCGATGCTCCAGATCTGCCAGATATCAAAGCTCATGCGCGGTTCTCGTCGTTCTCGTTAAGGGGGATGCACAACAGATGCGTGGCGCGGGTGGAAGTTGCGGGAAGAAGGGTTAGCCACCGATGGGGCACCGATGAACACCGATTTAGATTGGGTTTTCTTCTATCGGTGCTCATCGGTGCCCCATCGGTGGCTAAATTCATGTGCTATTGAGTGCCGCCACGATCGCCGCCGCCTCGGACCGGGCCCATGCGTCGGCTTGGACTAGATCGTCCAGCGACGCACCTCGCTGCACCCGATGGCGGCGAATTGTAAGCTCAACCGTCCGTGAAATCTCCCCGAAGGGTATTTTACCGGCCACGAATGACTCTACGGCGACTTCGTTGGCAGCGTTCATTACGGCCCCCGACGTTCCACCTGTTCCTGCCACCTCGTACGCGAGGCGAAGGGCCGGGAACCGATCCAGATCCGGGGGCTCGAAGTTCAGCGCCACCCGCTCCCGCCAGTTCATCGTCCGGCCGACCCCCGCGACTCGATCCGGATACGTCAGGGCATACTGAATGGGCGTCCGCATGTCGGGCGGGGAGAGCTGGGCGATCGTCGACCCGTCCACGAACTCCACCATCGAGTGCACCACCGATTCCGGATGCACCACCACCTCCACCTGCTCCGGCGACAGATCGAACAGCCAGCACGCCTCGATCAATTCCAGCCCCTTGTTGAACATCGTGGCCGAGTCGATCGTCACCTTATTACCCATTCGCCAGGTCGGGTGGTTGAGCGCATCCGCCAGCGTCGCCCGCTCGATCTGCTCGCGCGAGGCGGTGCGGAAGGGTCCGCCGCTGGCGGTGAGGATAACCCGTTTGATCTCCTCGCGTCGCCCGCAGCGGATCGCCTGGAAGACGGCGGAGTGCTCGGAGTCGACGGGGAGGATCGGGACGTTGCGCCGCCGCGCCTCGGGGATGACCAGCGACCCCGCGACGACGAGCGACTCCTTGTTCGCCAGCGCGATGGGCTTGCCCGCGCGGACGGCAGCAAGCACCGCGGGTAACCCCGCAGCGCCGACGATCGCGGCGACGACCAGGTCCACGTCCTCGCGACCCACCATCTCGACGAGTCCCCGCTCGCCAACGTAGACCGTCGCGCCGAGCGCGCGGATCGCTTCGACGATGCGCGCGTCGACCTGATCATCCGTCAGCGCCACCGCGGCGGGCTTGTGACGCCGAGCCTGATTGAGCAGCTCATCCGCCTGCCGATGTGCGGTGAGGGCGACGGCGCGGTAATCCGGGCCGAGGTGCTCGATCACCTCGAGCGTGTTCCGCCCGATCGAACCTGTGGAACCGAGAACGGCGATGCGTTTGGGCACGGGCTTCAAGATAGCGAAGGGTCGGGGCAACGTCGATGCGACGGACCTTTCTCAAACTGGGTTCGTTTTGCATTGCGCACGAACAGGTCAACGGACGTCAACCCAGGTAAACGAGCGTCAACTGATGTCAACGCTCTG
>JBAUGM010000424.1:0-1634 GCA_049679725.1 Tepidisphaeraceae bacterium | reverse complement strand
GCGGCCGCAGAGGTCGAACTCGATCTCGGGCCGTCCGTCGGCGGCAAACCGCTTGGCGATGTCGAGCAGTGCGAACACGCCCTTGTTCCGCTCGACGCGGCCGGCGTACATCACGCGGAAGGGCGGCGTCGCCGGCGGCGCGGGCGGGGGATCGTCGAACGTCTCGCGCCGGTACGTCGGCATGAAGACCGTCACGTCCGTCCTCCCCGTGAGGCGTTCGAGCTGTTCAGCGACGTCGCTCGACGCGCAGAGAAATGCGGAGGCGTGCCTGCGCAGGAAGCGGGCGTTGAGGCGCTGGACGAACCCGCCCAGCCCGCTCGGCGGTTTCGCGAGCGGCCAGAAGACGCAGTGCAGGGTTGGGATCACCTTGATGCCCATCAGCGGGAATGCCCGCAGGCTGAGCCAGTGCACGCCGTTGGAGATGACCGCCACGTCCGCGCCGAACCGCGCAGCCGAGACGGTCAGCCGGAAGCCCGACCAGATCTGCCCGAGGTGGTAGAGCGGTCCCCGGCGGCGCGAGAAGAGGATCGGGCGGTGGATGATGCGGAAGGGCCCGTCGCGCACGTCCCCCGGGTTGCGGGATGAGGAGATGATGAGGGCCTCGGCCCCGAGCTGTTTGCATACGTCGTAGAACTGCCCGGAATACGTCATCGCGACCTGTGACGGATCGTCCCGCCCCGCTTTCCAGTGGGCGTAGGTCGTGGCGACGTCGCCGGGACCGGCGACGTAGAGCATTCGGAGCGGGCGGGGCATGGAATAGCTTGTATCGGAGGCTCGGCGACACAAGCAAGAGGATAGACCATGCAGGACGCGGAAATCGATGCCGGCCCGTCAGATCGTCGTACCCCTGTGATTGCGTTCAACTTCCCAAGGCCACCGCGGGTACTACAATCGCTGCCCCGTTTCCCGTAACTGGGGCGGCACGATGCAAAAGCGCGCAGACCCAGCCCCCGTCCCCCGTCCGCCGGCCTCCAAGCCGGCTGCGAGCGATTTGAAGCCGATGGCGCTGGGCCGCTCGAGCGACGAAGACCTGATGCGCCGGACGCAGGAGGGGGACAAGCAGGCGTTCTCGATCCTGTATGAGCGGTACAGCTCCTCCGTCCTGTCGTACCTGTACCGGATGCTGGGGAACGTCGAGGACGTGGAGTCGGTCGGGCAGGAGGTTTTCCTTCGGGCGTTCCGCTTCGCCAAGACGTATCGATATCCGCAGAAGTTTTCGACCTGGCTGTTCACGATCACCCGTAACCTCGCGATCAACAACGCCCGCCGGCGCAAACGAAGCCCGGTGCGGAACGTGACGGAGCTGAACCTGGAAGGGTTCGAAATGAGCGGCGACCCGCGCAAGGTCGCCTCACGGGCGACCGACGACGTCGAAAAACAGGAAGAAATCGCCCGCGTGCTGGAAGCGCTGGACGGGTTGCCGAGCGATCAGAAGGAAGTCATCGTTCTGGGCGTGTTCCAGGACCTCTCGTACGCGGAGATGGAAGAGATCACCGGGACGAAGGCGGTGACGCTGCGCTCGCGCATGTTCCACGGGCTGAAGAAGCTCGGGCGGATGCTGGGTGGGAGTGTCGATGAGGACTAGGGGTGAAGCGTCCCTGGCGTCATCCTGAGGTACTCCGAAGGATCTCGGG
>JBAUGM010000423.1:0-2144 GCA_049679725.1 Tepidisphaeraceae bacterium | reverse complement strand
CCCGAGATCCTTCGGCTCGTAGAACTCGCCTCAGGATGACGTACCTTCTCATATGAGAGGGGACCAGAAAAAACAAAACCGCCGGACCTCAAAGGTCCGGCGGTTTCGAATCTTAAATTTTCAGACCGGATTGCTTATCCCTGCGCGTCCAGCGCTTCCTTGAAATCCCGCTCCTGCCGCAGGCCGACGAACTTCTGGGCGACCTGCCCGTTCTTGAACAGGATCACCGTGGGGATGGCGCTGATGCTGTACTTGATCGAGATGTCGCGGTTGGCGTCGGTGTCGACCTTGCCCACCTTCACCTTGCCCGCGTAGTCCTTGGCGATCTTCTCGATCGTCGGCGTGAGCATCCGGCAGGGCATGCACCACTCGGCCCAGAAATCGACCAGCACGGGCACGTCCGACTTCAGCACTTCCGCCTCGAAGTTGCCGTCGGTGAATTCCTTGATGTTCTCACTGGCCATAAATCTGCTCCTTAAGCGAGGGGTGGTTCTCCGCCCGTCGCATCGAATCATAGAAGTGGCCGGAAGGAGCGTCAACGCGGGGAAACGTGGCGAGAACGCGGTTGACGCGATGCGCCGCACACTTGACACGTCATTCCGAGGGAGCCTAAGCGACCGAGGAATCTCGGGCTCAGGAGCGACCTGCGATCCCGAGATCCCTCGGTCGCTTAGGCTCCCTCGGGATGACGTATGGTCGCAGGGATGACGTGTGGTCGCAGGTTCGTCGGCGAGTCATGTCCCGCGCTTTGCGGCCGCCAGCTCCGCCTTCACCTGTAGCATGTTAAGCAGCGCGACGAGGAGCAGGAACGCGCCGGCGCCGCAGAGCGTTGCGGACAGCGCGGTCGTCATGTCGCTGAACAGCGAATCGGCTCCGCCGATCCACTTGAGCAGGCCGATGCCGATCAGGAGCACGCCGCAGGTGAGCAGGATGGGGATGATCGTGCGTCGGAAGGCGAGGCTGTTTGGCACGCCGAGCGCCTTCGCCGGCCTCTTCGCCGGGGCGTGCGGCGCGAAGACCTCGGGCTCCGGCGCGGGCACGATCACGGCGTCGCCGTCGTCGATGATCTCGTTGGGATCGTACGCAGAGCCGACGTCGGCGGAGTCGTCGTCGGTCGCGAGGGAGGGCGGCCCGGCGGGTCGATCGGGACGGTCCGGCCGAGCGGGTTTCGGCTTCGCGCTGGCGGTCGGAATTGGCGCGGCCGACGCCACTGGCGGCTCGCTCGCGCCGGGAGGCTGCACGGGGCGCTGCGGCTTGTCGACGCCGTCAGCCATGCGCGCCAGAGCGTCGGCGATGTCGTGCTTGTCCGCTTCGTCCGTCGGCATGTCCAACCGCACCTCTCGCGAGAACCGGCTCAGCTTGCCGGGCTTACCGCACGTCCGAAAAAAAGATCTCTGTCGCGAACAATCCTCGCGTTGTTTGATTTGCGGAGCGCTCATTATAGTGCGCTCCATGGCCCGGCCAAGCGCTGCACCGCGCGTCCGCCAGCCGGCCGTCGCGGGCACGTTTTACCCCGCGGATGAGCGGGAATGCCGCAGTCTCGCGAACGCGTTCGTTCAAGACGGCGGCATGACGGTGGAGGTGCGCGACCCGAGCGGGGCAATCGTCCCGCACGCGGGATGGATCTGCAGCGGCGCCATCGCGGGGCAGGCGATCGCAGTGCTGGCGAAGTTAGCGCCGGATCCCGACGTCGTCGTCGTCTTCGGCGCCGTGCACACGCCGCTGCCGATCGACATCGCGGCCCTGGCGTCGCACGCGTCATGGCACGAGCCGGCGGGGGATTCAGCGGTCGCACAGGATGTAAACCGCCGGTTGACTGAGGCCGGTGAGTTGTTCGCGATCGACGATCGGTTTCACGAGCGAGAGCACGCGGTCGAAGTCGAGCTGCCGTTGATCCAGATCGCCTGGCCGAACGCACGGGTGCTGCCGATCGAAGTGCCGCTGATCGACGACGCCGACGCGATCGGCCGGCGCGTCGCGAACGAGTTGCATGCGAGTGGGTACCACGCCGTTTTCCTCGCGAGCAGTGACCTGACGCATTACGGCCCCGCGTACGGGTTCGCGCCGGCGGGCGCCGGTGTGCACGGACTGGCGTGGGCGAAGGAAAACGATCGCCGATTGCTCGATCTCGTGCAGGATGTAGC
>JBAUGM010000422.1:0-2090 GCA_049679725.1 Tepidisphaeraceae bacterium | reverse complement strand
GATCTGGAGGTTGTCAAAGAACGCGCCGCGAGCGGCAGACGCGCGCGTAAACAAACGCGCGCGTCCCACCCCCCCCTGACCGTGCGCGATTCTCATGACGATCGCGCACGGCCGGCGCACCGCCGCGCGAAAAGATCACGAAATCGCGACAAAATTCTTTTCGCGAAGGGAGGATTTCCGTAAGTCGTTTTGCGCGATCGTCACGATAAACGCGCAATCTTGGCGGTTTGGGCAAGTGCCGCGCGGGTCGCGCGGCACGGACATCATTGGAGACGCAGCCGCTCTACGTCGGCAAGCGCACCTGGTAACGCGTGTCCGGCGTCGCGACCGCTTGGCCGGACTCGCCGCGCCCGGCGAGCATCTGCGCCAGCCCGACGATCGCCTTGCTCAACTCCGTGCGCGGCGAGCGCAGCGTCACCGGTTCCCCGAAGTTGATCGCCCCCATCGCCGTCGCAAAATCGTTCGGCAGTGTCCAGGCGATCTTCAGGCCCAGCGCCCGCTCGACCTCGCCCGGTTGAATGTCCGTCGCCTCGGGGACGAACCGATTCACCACCACCCGCGTCGTCCCCGCGTCGATCCCCATGCGGCGAAGCGCGTGCAGGCAACGCTCCGCGTTCTTCGCGCTCGGGACGGTCAGTTGCGCGACCAGCACGTTCACGTCCGCGGACATCGTGGTCGCGGCGTGGAGCGGGTCGAATCCCATGGCGGAGTCAAGAACGAGGTAGTCGAACGCGCGTCCCGCGATGTCGAGCAGGTGCAGGAGTCCCTCACGCGTCACGCGCCGCGCGTCCTCCGGCGCATCCGGCCGGGTGAGGACGCGAAGCCCCGTCTCGCGGTGGACGGCGAGCATCGATTCGAGCTTGGCCCTGTCCAGTTGCGACGACGCGCCGGCCACGTCCGCGATCGAGTGGTGCGGGCGGACGTCAAACCCGTTGGCGACGGCGCCGCGGACGAGATCGAGGTCGACGATGAGCGTCCGGTTGCCGAGCTTCGCCAGCGACGCGGCAACGCCGCAGGCGATCGTCGTCGCGCCGCACCCGCCCATCGTGGGGACGAACTGGATGACCCGCGCGCGGCGCTCGGATGCGTCACCCTCGCGAAGGCGCTCGATCGCCGCCATCAGTCGCGCGCGGTCGAGCGGCAGCGGGACGAACGCCTTGACGCCCGCGTCCATCGCGTCCATCACGAGCTCCGCCGTCGCGGCGCTCGACATGACGACGAAGCTCACATCGGGGAACGCACGGGCGATCGCGGAAAGCTGGCGGAGGACCTCCCGCGGGTTCGACCCGAGGTTGACGATCACCACGCGCGGCGGCGCCGCGTCACTTCGCGACAGGACGGCGGGCAACGGTTCGACGGTATCGACCTGCGCCGCGATCGCGATGCCGCCCGCGCCCAGCGCCTGCGCGAGCTCCCGCCGGCTCGATAAGTCGGGCTCAACGAGCACGGCAGAGAAGGAGACGGACATGCGGCACGCTCGACTTTCACGGCTTGGCGATGCGCTTCGTTGCCGGGAACGCCACCGAGCCCCAGCGCTCGGGCAGGTGCATGTTGAATGAGCCCTGGGCCGACCAGACCCACAGGTCGCGACGGGGTTTCTCATCACGGGGCTTCTCATCACGGGGCTTCTCATCGGCTGCGCCGGGGTCGACGTCCGCCGGTCGCATCCGCGCGAGGTTGATGCGCCACCGCTGACCGTCCGTCGGCGGCGCGACGGTGTCGTCCGACAGCGCCTTCATCGCCGCCCACGGGATCGCCAGCTCGACCGTCCAGCTCCGGTCCT
This sequence comes from Tepidisphaeraceae bacterium, assembly GCA_049679725.1. Taxonomy (GTDB): domain Bacteria; phylum Planctomycetota; class Phycisphaerae; order Tepidisphaerales; family Tepidisphaeraceae; genus DASYWJ01. Next base: position 307 of record JBAUGM010000422.1, on the reverse strand, counting down.
CATCGGATGCGTCGTTCGCCGTGCCGTCCACGCTCACCGCGGACCGGAACCCCTGCAAGTCGAATCCGATATCGGCCTGGCCGCGATCGCGATAGGGCCTGGTCATCGCCAGGTCGCAGACCGTATTCAGCGGGTTCACCTGAAGCTCGAGATAGTCGCGCCCGTCTGCGCCCGGGTCGATGAACACCTCGAATGCCTGCTCTTTGTAGAGCTGGGCATCGCGCTGGCGGATCGTCGCCGCCACGCGCGGCTCCACCAACTCGGCCGCGATGTACAGGTGCGCATCGTCGCACATCAGCTTCGCCCG
>JBAUGM010000421.1:0-7266 GCA_049679725.1 Tepidisphaeraceae bacterium | reverse complement strand
CCGCCACCCTGGCCGCCCGCTATCCCACCCACGGCCGCCGCCGCGTCGTGGCGCAGGAGGAAGACACGTCGGCGTCGAAGAAGAAGCTCGTCCTCCCGCTGGCGATCCTCGTGATGCTCGTCGGCGTCGGCATCTTCGCCGGCATGGCGCTGAAGGGAAGTAAGCGGCAGGCGATGAAGGGGGACGACGCGAAGATCACCGAGATGATCGAGGACGAGAACGGCACGGAGGTGAAGGAGTGGATCCGCGCCCACAACCGGCACATGATCCACAACATGACCCAGGGCCAGGTCATCGGCTTCGCCGACCGGCTCTACGGGATGGGGGCGGTCAAAGTCTACGCCTTCGGCGAGATGATCAGCGCAACCGTCGCCGTCGAGCTGCCCGATGACCCGGCCATGCGCAAGGCGCTGTTCGACTTCGAGAAGGAGCACAACGGCTTCCGCTCGAAGACGACGGACGTGGGGCAGCGCTTCTTCCTGCTGCACATGTTTTAGAGAGAGCGGTCAGCGATCAGCGATCAGCGGTCAGCCATCAGCCAGAGAATGCGATGCGTTGTCTGGCTGATAGCTGACCGCTGATCGCTGACAGCTCCTTACCCCAGTGGCTTGAACAGAATGCAGAACCCCGCGGTGTGGAAGGCCGTCACGATGGCCACGGTCATGAGGCATTCCTGCAGGTCCATCTCGAAGAACATGTAGAACAAGATCCAGTAGAGGACGACGACCACGTGCAGGGCGATGATCGGGCCGTTCATGTCGTCCTTGGGGAAGATGCTGACCGTCAGCGCCGCCAGCGCCCCGCCGAGCACCGCCGTCGCGGCGACCTTGAGGATCAGTTCGGGGAGCGGGCCGAAATCGATCGACATGAGCTTGGCCGACACCCCGACGGCCACCAGGGTGAGCACGACGTTCAGCACAATGCCGATCGTCGCCGCGCCGATCAACCCGGCCGTGCCCGCGCCGGCAGCGCCGGACTCGAGCGCGACCTGCCCCACGCGAAAGGCGATGCCCAGACCGAGAATGCCGATGGGCAGATACCAGTCCTTCAGCGGCGACGACGCGCGCTTTTGTTCCGACTCTCCGGGCCGCGCGTGCGCGTACGTGAGCAGCTTCGATCGCCGCTGCGGATAGGCGTCCGCCACCGATCCGACCGGCGCGGACGTCGCGGACGGCATCGGCGGCGCCGGCTGCGCGCCGGCGAAGAGGTCGTCATCGCTGGAGACGTCGTAGGTGTGATCGTCCGGCTCCACCGCCCCTTCCAGATCGAGGGCGGCCTCGAAGACGTTCCCGCACTTGCACTTGACCTTCTTGCCCTCGAGGTTGTCGCGCCAGGGGTAGCGCTTGTGACACTCAGGACAACTGGTCGTGCCCGCCCCTTCGCCCGCTGCCATGGCAATGCCTCCCGATGCGATCCGGATCGAACCGAAGTGTGGGGGAGATCATACCACGCCGGATGCGCATTGCCCCGTAGGGGCGAAGCTTGTCTTCGCCCCTCTTCGCGAATTGAAGCAGGGCGAACACGAGGTTCGCCCCTACGAGTGACGACGACGCCGGAGCAGCATGGCGAGCGATGCGATGGCGACCGTGCCGAGCGCCCCCGGCTCGGGGACGAGGCGGTAGATCGTGCCGTCGCCGATGCCGACGACGTAGACCGCGCCGTCGGGCCCGCGGAGGATTTCCGTGATGCCGCTGAAGCCGGAGGCCCAGCGAACCGCGCTGCGTTCGGCCGCGCTGTCGGCAACGAGGTCCGCCAGACCGCCGCCCAGGACGAACCCGTCGCGGTTGGCGTTGAGGCGGAAGAGGTACAGCTCGCTCGTGTTGTTCGCGCCGACGATCAGCGCGTCGCGGTAGGCTTCGTCGAGCGCCGTGTCGGCGAGGAAGCCGATGCCCGTGACGGCGACAGGCGACAGGAAGGAGAACTCCGGATCGCTGTACTGCGAGCCCGGCAGCACGACCAGATCGGCCGGCGCGTTCTGCGCGTCGCGGCTGTCCGGACCCATGATCTTGTTCCACCCGCTGTTGAAGCCCCGCGCGACGAGGTTGATCTCGTCCATCACGTTCGGGCCGTTCTCCGTGTCCCAGAGGTTGCCCGTGAGCGGATCGAAGGAGATGCCGAACGTGTTGCGCACGCCGTAGGCGTACCAGCGGCGGAGGTTGGGGTCGGTGTTGGAGATGAACGGGTTGTCGGCGGGATTGGAGCCGTCGGTGTTGATGCGATACACGCCGCCCACCAGCGCCGAACCGATGCCCGCGGTCTGGTTGTTCTGCTCGACACGGCTGCGGTTGAGATCGCCGGTCGTGCCGTAGAGCTTCCCGTCGGGGCCGAGACGGATCGGCCCCGCGTCGTGGTTCGGGCCGTTGCCGGGAATTCCATCAGCCGCGGCGCCGAACGTGCCGACGAGTTGCGGGGAGACGAGGTTCGATCCGTTCCACGTGTATCGCGTCAACCGGTTGTCCACCCACGACCCATCGGTGTCCTCCGTCGTGCTGCTCGTAGTCGAGTGATAGAGGTAGACGAACCCGTTGCCCGCAAAGCCGGGATCGAGCTCGATGCCGAGCAACCCGCGCTCGCTGTCCTTGGACACGTGCAGGTCGAGCACCGTCGTGGCCGACCCGTTCAACACGCGCTTGACCTGCCCCGTCTCCTTCTCGATCGCGAAGAGGTCGTTGGGGTTGCTGCCGAGGAAACGCAATCCGGTCGGCAGGGAGAGCCCGGTGATGTGCGGCGTGATCGAGACGTTGGGATCAACGGATGCCGGCTGCGCCGTCGCGGCCACAGGTACAAACAGCAAGCAACAGGCCGCCGCGATCTGCCGATGCGTCATGGTGGCAACTCCCAAGGGTGCGGAGCGGCATGCTACACCGCGTGCTCCGGCGATGCGACGGGAAATCGTCAGGCGCAGCGAAAATTTAGCGCGGCCGATGCGCTTCGAGGAGATCGCAATACGACGTGGCAATCCGATCGCGCGCGTGCAGTCCCAGCGCATCGGCCAGAACGGCGAGGCCCGCGGTTGAAGCGGACTCATCATTTGGATCGTTCGTCTCGCCGAGCACCGCTTCGAACTCGCAGAACGAGCCAAGCCCCTGCACCTCGTCGAGGTGGATGCGCACGTTAACTTCGGCGAGATCGGTCGAGTCGTGCCAAATGAGAAGCTGTCGGCGCTTCACAACCACGACGCGCACCCCCAGCGCGTTGGCGAGGCCCCGCTTCAGCGGGCCGGGCTCCGCAACGGAGATCAGGTGATAGTCGCTCGCCCGCGCGTCCGGGTGATCGGGCCGCGCGTACGCGATGAGTTCCGCGTCGCGCCCGACGGTCTCGCGCAGCTTCAACCGGCCCGTCGTGCAATGGAAGTAGGTGTCGGTCTGCTCGAGCAGCCCCGCGTCGCGCGCGCCCAGTCGCAACGCGGCCTCGCGCGCGGCAGACAGGTTCGCCAGTCGCGACTTCAGCTCGATGTTGCGCCGCGGCGCATCGTAGGGCGGATCCACGGAGGGAATGCTAGCCGCCGATGGGGCGCCGATGAACAGCGCTCAACCCAACGGTTTCGCCCCGTTCACCGCCTCCGCTTCCACCACCGCGCCGCGGCCATCCCCGCGAGGCACGCCGCGCCCGTCTCCAATCCCGTCGGCAGCGGCACGACCACCGCCTGCGGCGCGATCGCGGGCCCATCCGGCTCGGCCGGCGATTGCACCGGCACATCCTCGAACGACGGCGGCGAGATCCACTCGTCCGCGCGCACGATCGGCGCGAACGACCCCGCGCAGATCACGGCGAGGACGAGGAAACTCCCCCGCAGACCGCCCCCCACGCTTACCCCGTTGACGACCCCAAGGCTCTGTACGACGGCCATGGTCCCAATCCGTTCCCGGCGATTCCCCCCGCACGATGCAACGCCCGCGGAAACGTCCGGCCGCGGGCGGCTTCATCGTGTGATGGGATAGGGGAACGCTAACGCGCCCACGAGAACGCGGGCAAAGGAATTGCCCGCTCGCGCCAAGCGCAATAATCGCCCCGTATTCATGCACGCTAGGCCGGGGTGGTCAGGGTTCAACCCTCGTCGCGCCCGCGACGTCGAACGCGCTATCGGGAATGGCGTCCACCAACTGCACCTGCGTCCCGCCGCCGCGGACGCCCCAATCGGCCTGGGGGGCGACCTCGCCGATGCGGATCCGAACGCCCGCGGGCACGTTGACGTCGATCCGGTGGCTCGGCAGGTGCTTCATGCCCAGCGACTGCTGGATGGCCGCGGGCTTCATTCCCTCCACGTCCTCCACCGGCGTCATCCACCGGCCCACCGGGCTGCTCTCGTCGACGAAATCGGTGAAGAATCGCGCGTAACGGACCGGCCTGCCGGTCCTGACCTGGGCGATGTGCGTGTGGGATTCGAACGGAGCGTTGAGCGGTCGCAAGTCGTAGTCCGCCTGCTCGGCACGCAGAACCTTGACAGGGTCGCGCCCATCGCCCGCGTCCTGCGCGAGGGAGACGTACCGGATGAACTTCGACAGCTTGCCCAGCGGAAAGGAATACGGACCGGTCCCGTCACTCAGCAGGAGAGGGATGTCCCCGTCTTCGCGGTTGTCGTCTCCGACGAAGGCGGGGAGATCGGGCGACGCGTGACTCCCGCGCCGCTCGCGAGGGTGCTCGATCTCGACGGCCACGCGCAGCGCTGACTCCTGGCTCGGCCTGGCGACCGTCCGAGCGCAGCCACACCACGCCAGCGCCAGCAAACTAACGAGAATCGCGCGGATCGCATCGCTCGCGGAAGCCGTTTGCGCCATGCTCCTGACCCCTCTCCGCAGAACCTGAAAACCAGGACAGCTCTGCCTGAAAAAACCGGGACAGATCTGGATTATTTCGTGTCTGAGAAGCGAGACAGATCAGGTGAAAACCGTCATCTTTCTGGACTATTCTGATAAAATAATTCAGATCTGTCCCGGTTTTTTCCCCCGACTTGAACGCGAACACGAACAGCAGTGCTTCTCCTCGTCACCGACACGTCAATCCGGATTCATCTCTTTCAACTTCTCCGCCAGCAGCGCCGCGCGGCGGGCCGCGGCGTGGTCGAGCCAGCGGGCGAGGGGTTCGGCGTGGGCGGGGTCGAGGAGGGTGAGAAAATCGTCCAGCGTCCCGCGGAAGCGCCGCAGCGCATCGGCGAGGTTGTCGCGGTTGTCGAGGAAGATGTCGCGCCAGAGGTTCCCATCTCCGCCGGCGATGCGGGTGGCGTCGAGGAACCCCTTGCCCGCGAGGGGCAAGGCGGCGTCGTCCTGCATCGTCACGAGGGCGGCGGCCAGGGCGTGGGGCAAGTGACTCACATCACAGATCAGCCGGTCGTGCTCGTCCGGCGAGAGGGTCGTCGTCCGCATGCCCAACTCACGCCAGAACGCATCCACCGATGCCAATGCATCGCGGTCGGTCGCATCGGTCGGCGTCAGGATGCACGGGGCGCCCTGAAACAGGTCCGCCCGCGCGAACTCGACTCCCCGCTTCTCACTCCCGGCCATCGGGTGACTGCCGACGAATCGGGCGTGCTTCGGAAGAATCTCGGAAGCGGCGCGGACCACCGCCCGCTTCGTGCTGCCGACGTCCGTGACGATGGCACGCTTCATCAGCGCCGGGGCGATGTCGGTCAGATTTCGGCGGAACAACCCCACCGGGGTACACAGGATGACCAGGTCCGCCCCGCTTACCGCATCGGCAGGACTGCTAGCGGCCTCATCAATAGCGCCGCTGGCGAGCGCTTTTTCGAGCGTCGACTTGCGATGGCCGTAACCGACGACGTGGCAAGGGATTCCAACCGATCTGACGGCCAGGCCGACCGACCCGCCGAGCAGTCCCACTCCGATGATGCTCAAGCGTTTCGGCTGCATAGTCCGATAAAATGGCCGGCGAACGGTTTGCCTCAGCGGGCCGTACGATTGGCTGGCCCCCTGAACGTTCGCCCCCCGCGATTCTGACGTGGGGTGGCGCGACGGTCAATTGACCTTGCTCCCCGACCGGGCGTTGATAGTCTATTCGGTTCACGTTTGCGGCTCATTGCCCCGGAGTTAGGCCAAGCGCCAGCGCGACAAACGCGGAGCTCGGGAGAAACGCACGCGGCCGTTGTCATTTGTGCTCTATCGTGTGCGCTTCGCGACTTTCAGGGAAGGCCGGAAAGCTTATGTCACAAGCCATCGCTTCGCCGGAACTCACCGAAACCGAACTCGGCACCGCCCCCTTCCCGACGCAATCGAGCAAGCGGGCCGTCGCGCGCCACGTGCTGGAGTTCGAGCGTCCGCTCGCCCAGCTCGAGCAGCAGATCCGCGAAGTCGAGGGGATGCAGACCCAGAAGCAGGTCGACTACTCCAAGGAGCTCCGCCAGCTCCGCGCGAACTATACCTCCCTGCTCCGCAAGACCTACGAGAAGCTCAGCGCGTGGGAAACGGTTCAGGTCGCTCGCCACCCCCAGCGGCCGATCTTCCGCGACTACGTCGACATGATCTGCCGGGAGTTCCGCGAGTTGCACGGCGACCGTAGCTTCGGCGACGACCGCGCCATCCAGTGCGGCCTCGCCCGCCTCGGCGGGCACAAGGTCATGCTCATCGGCACCCACAAGGGCCGCGACACCAAGGAAAAGGTCCAGTGCAACTTCGGCCTGGGTCACCCCGAAGGCTACCGCAAGGCGCTCCGCTGCATGAAGCTGGCGGAAAAGTTCGACCTTCCCGTCGTCACGCTGATTGACACCGCCGGCGCGTTCCCCGGCATCGGCGCCGAAGAGCGCGGGCAGGCCGAGAGCATCGCCCGCAACCTGATGGAGATGAGCCGGCTGAAGACGCCGATCGTCAGCATCGTGACCGGCGAAGGCGGCTCGGGCGGGGCGCTGGGCATCGGCGTCGCCGACCGCGTGGCCATGCTCGAGTTCGCCTGGTACTCGGTCATCAGCCCCGAAGGCTGCTCCGGCATCCTCTGGAAGGGCAGCACCAACGCCCCCGACGCCGCCGACGCGCTCAAGCTGACGAGCAAGGACCTCCGCCAGTTCGGCGTGATCGACCACGTCATCCCCGAACCCCTCGGCGGCGCCCACCGCGACCCGCATACCGCCGCCCACAACCTCGAGCAGTACATCGCGAAGACGATTCGCGAACTGAAGCGTTTCAAGGTCGAGAACCTGCTCGAACGGCGCTACGAGAAGTTCCGCAACCTGGGGGAGTTCTCCGAAGCGAGCGCCAAACGCTCGGCGCGCGCCGCGAGTTGATCGAGCGCTGATCCTTCAAAGCCTCTGACCACGCC
>JBAUGM010000420.1:0-4479 GCA_049679725.1 Tepidisphaeraceae bacterium | reverse complement strand
CGGCAGCGCCGGCGCCGTGCGCCGCATCGACCGCGCGTTCGTCGCCGATCCCAAAGGCGTCGAGTGGAGCGACTACCCGCACGCGCCCGAGTCGATCGGCGTGGACTTCTCGAGCCGCGACTGGTTCCGCGGCGTCTCGCGCGATTGGGAGCCGTACCTCTCCACCGTCTACCAGCGACATAGCGAGCCGCGCATCCTCATCGTCGCCATGGCGGCGCCGGTGCGCGATGCGCAGGACGGGAAGGTGACCGGCATCCTCGTCTTCCAGATGCCGCTGCAGTACCTGTCCGACACGCTGAGGGCGATTCCCGTCGGCACGAGCGGCTACGTGTATGCCGTCGACCGTCGCGGGACGGTCGTCGCGCACCCGCGGCTGCCGGACCTGCGCGAGCGCACCTACACCGCGCCGGCCGGCGATTATCACGTTCAGATGGCGCTGGCGGACCAACCGAGCAGCGCGGACTACAACGACCCGATCTCCAACGAGCCGATGGTCGCATCGTTCCACAACATCGCCGTCCCCAACGGCACGTGGGCGGTCGTCGCGCAGCAGCCCGCGGAGGAGGTGTACGGCCCCGTCCGGCGTCTGGGCACGAGCATCGCGATCGCGGGCGGCGTCGTGGCGCTGACGGCGTTCGGGCTCGTCGCCAGCCTCCGCCGCGCGTCGGTGCGCGATCGCAAGCAAAGCGAGGAGCTCGAAATCAAGCGGCAGCGCCTCTCGATCCTGGCTGCCGACCTCGAGAAGACCGCCGCCGCCGAGCGGTCCGCGCGCGTCGAGGCGCAGGCCGCGCACGACACGCTCCAGCAGGCGCAGGGCCGGCTCGTGCAGACGGAGAAGCTCGCGGCCCTCGGGCAGCTCGTGGCGGGCGTGGCGCACGAGATCAATAACCCGCTGTCGTTCGTGCTCAACAACGTCGCCGTCCTCCAGCGCGACCTCGCCGCCGTGGCGGAGATCATCCGGCTGTACCAGTCCGGGGACGAGTCACTTGGCCGACACGATCCCGAGCTGATGAAGCGGATCCGCGCACTGGCCGACGGGGTGGACCTCGATTACACGATGGCGGAGGTGGCCGAGCTGCCGATGCGATCGCGCGAGGGGCTGGTGCGCATCCAGCACATCGTGAAGGACCTCCGCGACTTCGCGCGCCAGAACGCGATCGGCGACGTGGAGAACGGCGCGGACCTCAACGCGGGCATCGCGTCGACGCTCAACATCGCCCGCGGGACGGCGCGGAAGCACCGGATCGAGCTGGTGAGCGATCTCGCGCCCCTGCCGGGGGTCACGTGCTCGCCGGGCAAGATCAACCAGGTCGTGCTGAACCTGGTCTCCAACGCCGTCGACGCCACGCCGAATGGCGGGCGCGTCACCGTCCGCACGCGCCCGCTCGACGGCGGGGTCGAGATCAAGGTGATCGACACCGGCAGCGGCATCGACCCGGCCGTCCGCGGCCGCATCTTCGACCCGTTCTTCACCACCAAACCGCAGGGCGAAGGGACGGGGCTGGGGCTGAGCATCAGCCACGGCATCATTTCCGAGCACGGCGGGCGAATCGACGTGGACTCGGCGCGCGGCGCAGGCACGACGTTCACGATCTTCCTGCCGCTCACGCCGCCGGCCACACGCGTCGGGACGCGCGATGGTAAGCTATCCGAGCAACCGCCCTCCCTCGCCCCGGTACCGCGGGGAGAGGGCGGGGGAGAGGGGCGCGATGCGTGAGAGGCAGGAGAACCAGTCGATTCGCCGACGCGCACGCGTTGTCGAGTCGACCGGTTCATCAACGTCTCACATCGCTCGCCCCTCTCCCCCGCCCTCTCCCCCGAGTACGTGGGAGAGGGAGGATGTCGCTCGAATATTCTGAATCAACCGGAGGAGAGAAGATGCCTGTGAAGCGAGATTCGAATCGCCGTGACTTCCTCAAAGCCGGCGGCGTCACCGCGGCGTGGATGGCGCTCTCACCGTGGCTCGGAGCGACGGCGTCAGCCCAGGCGCCAACGGGCCCGCGGAAGAAGGTGCTCTTCTTCACCAAGTCCGCCGGCTTCCAGCACAGCGCCATCACCCGGCCGAAGGACGACCCGCAGAAGCTCGCGTACGCGGAGCAGATCCTCACGGACCTGGGCGCGCGGAACGGGTTCGATGTCACCTGCTCGAAGGACGGCACGGTCTTCACGCCGCAGCGCATCGCGGAAACCGACGTCTTCGTCTTCTACACCACCGGCGACCTCACGAAGGACTCCGACAAGTTCGACACGAAGAAGAACGAGGCGGGGAAGAACGTCCCCGATCCCCAGAGGCTCCTGCACAAGGAGCCCGCCATGCCATCGGGCGCGAAGGAGGCGTTTCTTGAGGCGATCAAGAGCGGCAAGGGGTTCATCGGCTTCCACAGCGCCAGCGACACGTTCCACAGCCCCAAACACCAGAAGTCCGAACACGAGTTGCTGCGCAACGTCGACGAGCAGGGCCGCGATGCGTTCGACCCCTACATCGCGATGCTGGGCGGCGAGTTCATCGTCCACGGCAAGCAGCAGGAGGCGACGCTCCGCGCGATCGACCCGAAGTTCCCGGGGGCCGGGGGATTCAAGGACGCGCGGTTCGTGGAGGAGTGGTACGCGCTGAAGAACTTCTCCCCCGACCTGCACGTGATCCTCGCGCAGGAGACCAAGGGGATGAGCGGCGTGATGTACGAACGGCCGATCTACCCGCAGACGTGGGCGCGCCGGCACGGCACCGGCCGGGTGTTCTTCACGTCGATGGGCCACCGCGAAGACGTCTGGAAGAAGCGCGAGTTCGTGGCGATGACGCTCGCGGCCCTGAACTGGGCGAGCGGGCGAATCGAGGCGGACGTGACGCCGAACATCAAGGAAGCGATGCCGGGGGTGCCGCTGGCGGGTGGGAAGTAGCGCGCGGCCACTGCATCGATCGCACGCTCACACATGCGCCATCGCGTAGCGCATGCACGTCATCCCGAGGGAGCCTAAGACCGAATGCCGAAACCAGAATGACGAACAAATGACGAAGCCCGAATGACGTAGGAAGATGCCTTCGCTTCGGGCTTCGTCATTCGTCATTGATTCGTCATTCTGGTTTCGACATTCGGGCTTGCGCAGGCTCCCTCGGGATGACGTTTGTGCCACGGGTTCGACGCTGTGCTCTGTCGCGATCCGTTACTGCTCGAACGTCCCGTAGAACGCGCTGTTCTCATCCGCGCGCTGCCACGCATCGCCAACCTTGCCGCCGGCGTACGAGGCGGTCGTCGTGTAACCGACCTTCTGACCCGTGACCTGCGCCAGCGGCGTGTACCACACGTTGCTCGGCTGCTTGCAGCACTCGCCGTTGGGCATGGCGGACACAACGGCCCTGGCAATCCCTGCGGCGTCGACGGTGAACGTGTCGCCGTCACGCTTGAAGCCGACCGCGGCGCGGCGCACCGAAACCACCTCGCCCAGCGCCCCAGCGGAGCGCTCGCGGAGCATCTCGCCCATCGCCTTCGCCTGTGCCTCGGTCGCGGATGAGTCGATCACGATCTCACTCTTGCGCGAACCCTTCTCCTCGATCAAGTTCGCATCCGAGCTGATGACCGCCACGGCGCGGACGCCGGCGAGGTCGACGCCCTTGTGGTCGCCCGACGTGACGTTCCACGCCATGATCGCGTCGCGGCCGGTCGTGACGAGCTCGCCGTTGTAGTGGCACGGGCCGGCGAACACGCTGGCGGTGCGCACCTCGACGTAATCGCCCTTCACGGCGGCGAATGAGGCGGACGCGCCGCCCGCGAGGATCATCACTGACGCGGCGAACAGGTTCAGTTTTCGCATGTTCGAAGACCTCCGGAAAACAGGGTGTCGCATCGAGTACCTGGTGTTCTGTCATCCTGAGGTACTCCGAAGGATCTGGCCGGCCTGACGTGTCAGCAAGATCCTTCGGAGTACCTCAGGATGACAGATGACGCGCCATCACGCACTGCGATTCAGTATAGGCACACTTATGCGAACGCGTTCAGGCTGTTCACGTAGCACGGTCGGCCGGGTTTACAGCTGCTCGGTTCCGCGGGCAGCCCGTCGGGGCCGACGACCTGCTGCGTCTGGTAACACCAGCAGTGAGCGGTCGAGTCGAGAAACTGCTCTTCCTCGGTCGGCAGCACGTCCAGCATGAAGAACTTCTTGCTTCGCAGGTCTCCGCAGAACGGGCTCTGCACTTCGGCCGGCCCTTCGACCGGCTCCGGATTGGCCGGCGCGGTCCCCGGCGCCGGCGGAAGTTCCTTTTGATTCTTGCTCGTGTCCATGGTGATTTACGCCGGCGATTACGCCTGTGCCGTGGGAGCCCCGCACGCCTTCGCCAGCGCCCGGCGGACGAGCGTTTGCGTGAGCGGCACCTTGTACCCGTTCTTCGCCAGCGGCTTGGCGCCCGCCAGCGCCGCCGTCGCCACCTCGGCCGCCAGGTCGGGCGAGTAGGGCTTGCCGACCAGCAGCGCCTCGGCCTTGACC
>JBAUGM010000419.1:0-1758 GCA_049679725.1 Tepidisphaeraceae bacterium | reverse complement strand
CTCTCCACCGCCGCCGTCTCCACCGGCGCGGGGGACGCCTTCGCCACCGCCGCGGCGGCAATCGTAGCACCCGCCGGCGCACGGCGAGTTGCGGTGATCACGCCCGCTTGCTTCTCGTCCACCTCTTCGATGAACAGCCGGTCGAGGATCCACCCCACCAGCAGGATCAGGAAGAATGCCGGCACGAGCATCACGATCCCGACGAACTGATGCGCGAACCCTTCCGACAGCTCGCGGCTCCAGTAGTAGTCCAGCAGCCCTTGCCCCGCGACGCGCATCACGTTGCACGCGATGGCGATCGGAATGGCCGTCAGCGTGATGAAGATCTTCTGCCACAGCGGGCGGTTGGAGAGAAACGCGACGGCGGCGCCGACGGTGATGAACGTCATCAGCGATCGCAACCCCGCGCACGCCTCGGCCACGTTTAGCACGCGCTCGTCGGACGTGTAGGGCAGCATGCGGATCTTCGTGCCCGTGTTGATCGCGTCGACCCCGGTCAACCGCAGCACGCCGACCGACACGCTCGCCGCCAGCGCCTGCAGCGGGCTGGCGAGCCGGCTGTAGAACAGCGACGGCCAGGGGATCATGCACACGAGGTAGAGAATCGGGAACCACGCCACCTTCATCACCCGCCAGCCGCTCAGCAGCAGGACCAGCCCGAAGAGGGCGGCGATCATGCCCATGTCTTTGAAGAAATCGTTCTGCCCGGGCCAGATCGCCCACGCGTAGAACAGGATCCCGCCCAGCATGATGAGCAACCCCGACCATGCCGTCTTCACCGGCTGGCGCAGGAGCTCTTCACGGTTCGTGTAGAGGAAGTAGAGCCCGATGATCGGAACGCAGACGGCATGGCCCCAGTTGGCCTCGCCGTAGATCGGATTGGTCTTGTCCCAGAGCCGGCGGAGGTTCGGCCAGAACAGCGCGACGAACAGGCCCGCGACGGTTGCAATTTTCAGCCACGTCTGCGGCTTCAGGCCGACGTACGAGGGCTCCCCCTGCACCGCCAGCGCAGCGGGTCCGGCGCCGGGGGAGCCCAGCGCAAACGACGAAGATGGGTTCAGATCCGTCAGAAAAGCCCCTCCGCAGCAGCCAAGGCCGTCCGACGACGGCGGTTACGACGGGAATATAGCCGACGAAAGATGAGGATACCGTAAAAACGAGAGCCGGGACGCCGTGGCAGCGTCCCGGCTCCTTAATTTTGCTTACGAGATGGCGTTTACGCCGGTTCGGGGGTTTTGTGAATCCCTGCCGGTTCGGACGATCGCCGAGTCCCGGCTAGTTGTTCTGATCGTTGTTGTCGTACGCGAAGTTGCGGTCGTACAGGAACCCGAACCCGTACGTCACCCGGAACGCGTTACGGAACGCGGCGATAAACGGCGCGACACCGTTCGTGCCGACCAGGATGTTGTCGTTCTCCCTCAGGTAGATGTCCGGCTGCTGGCCGGCGAAAATCTTGTCCATGTCGACGCGGACCCACATTTTCTCGTCGCCCCGCCGGCGGACGATGTCGGTGCGGGCGGGAATCGCCACTCCGTCGAGCATGCGGGCGGCGATGACCGCGTCCATCAGCGTCAGCCTGTTGCCCGGAATCATGTTGTACGCGCCGGGGGCGGCGACGTGCCCGCCCATGTAGTACACCTCCGAGCGCGGCGTGGGGATGATGATGATGTCCTTCGGGCGGATCACGACGTTCTGGTTCATGTCGCCGTCGCGCAGGGCCTCCATCGACACCCGAATCGTGCGCGTGTCGCCCTGGGC
>JBAUGM010000418.1:0-3882 GCA_049679725.1 Tepidisphaeraceae bacterium | reverse complement strand
GCCATACGATTTGCGCTCCCGCGTCCGCCCGCATCCCTCTTCGTTGAACCGAACACTCCGCTGACCTAGACTTTCCCGTTGGAGTTTGGGCGGTGCCCGTGGCGCGCCTCAACCCGGCAATGGGTTGACCGGACGGATCGCGCGCACGGCGGGGCAGAGCGCCAGCGCCGCCCCGCGCCGCTCGACCTCAGAGAACCGCGCGGCCCGGCGCTAGCGCTCTGGACCGCCGTGATAGTCGCCGATGATCTCCTGCCATTCCCGCCGGGAATCTCGACGCTCGTAACTCCTTATTCTTCGCGGCGCACGTCGGAAGAACGCTGCCAACCCTCGGCCGCCACGCGAGTAGCAACTTCCTCACAGCCACGCTGCCGCCGCACGGGGCGACCCGCGGACGACCCGCAGGTCGTCGGCGGCGCATCGTGCTGCCAATGAGCTGCCAGACCCCGCCGCGGGGATATCGTCCGCCCTCCATCTGAACCGTGTATACGGGTCACGCGCGCGGGCCACGCCGACATTCTCCTTCGGACGAACACCAACGCGGAGGCACCATGAGCGGGAAAGCGTCTGTTGTCCGAGGCAGCGCGGTCGTCTGGGCGGTCCTCCTCATCGCGGCGTTTATCATCTTCGCCGGCGTGAGCGTGCTCATGCCCAGCACGAAGTCCGGGCGGATCCATTCGCCGCGCGACGCGGAGGCGGATGAAGTGCCGACGACGCCGATGGTCGAGGCGACGACCCAGCCGGTTACGTGAGCGTGAAACTTCTGGAGCGGCGGGGCGTCCAGGGATCGGGGACGCACTCTCGATCGGGCTTCATATGCGCTCACGACCTTCACCGTTACGGACTGGCGCGCTCGCCTTGGCGATCGCGCTGACCGGTTCGTACGTCTGGTTCCGCGTGGCCCAGGCGCGCGAGCAGGCCGATTCGACGGCAACCACCGTTCCGACGACGGCGCCGGCTGTGTTAACGCCGGGGTCCGTTCTCCCCGGATCGAAGTCGGGCGGTATCCTGCCCGGATCGAAATCCTTCGTCGTGCTTCAGCCGCCGTCTACCACCGCGCCGGCGGCTGCTCCGACGACAGCGCCGCGACGAGACCCGAACTTCCTCATCTACAGCTCGAAGTCCGCACCGGTTGACTTGATCCCCCGCGCAACCACCGCGCCATCGAAGTAACGCGAGCGAAAGGCGGTGAGACGATGACCATGCCCGCGCTGCTCTTCTCCAGCGGACTGAGTTTCCTGTTCCTCTGCCTCGTCTTCTGGCCGCTGGAAGCCGCATATCCAGCCCGGAAGGGTCAGAAGTTCTTCCGCCGGGAGTGGGGGGCGGACCTGTGCTTCTTCCTCGGCCAATACCTGCTCTGGAGCGGCGCGGTCCTCTGGCTGCTCTCGCGCCTCGGCGGATGGCTGGGCACGATCGTGCCGGCGGAGTTTCAGTCAGACGTCGCTTCGCAACCTTGGTGGCTACAGGCGCTGGAAGTGATCGTGCTGAGCGACCTGTTCGTCTACTGGGGCCATCGGTTGCAACATCGCGTCTCATTTCTGTGGCGGTTCCACTCGATCCACCACAGCGCCGAGCACCTCGACTGGCTGGCCGCGCATCGCGAGCACCCGATCGACACGGTTTACACGATGGGACTGATCAACCTGCCGGTGTTCATCCTGGGGTTTCCGCTCCAGACGCTGGCGGGGGTGATCGCGTTTCGTGGGATCTGGGCGATCTACATCCACTCGAACGTGCGCCTGCCGATCCCCGGTGCTCTCCGCGTGCTGATCGGCGCGCCGGAGCTGCACCACTGGCACCATGACCGCGATCGGGAGGCGGGGAACTACGCGAACATCTCGCCGCTCATGGATTGGATCTTCGGCACGTACCGCTGCCCGGATCATGAGCCCGAGCACTTTGGCATCCACGAGCCGATCCCGCGCAGCTACCTCGGGCAGATGGTTCACCCGTTCCGGCGGCGCAGGCGCCAGCAGCCCGACACGACGAAGTCGTCGTCGCCGACGGAGCGAGGTCCACGACCGCCAACTGCCGCGACGGCTGCAGCCCCAGGTTGATCAGCAGCGACGCGATGCGCTGCTGCTGTAGAGTGCAGCGCGCGCACGCGTCGCGGGACGAAGACTTCTCGCACATTTCGGTGGCTCCGAAAGATCTGGTCCCTTCTCCCGGTACTCCGGGAGAAGGTTAGGATGAGGGTGATTTCGAGTGCTGATGGTGCTCGACGTTCGAAATCACCCTCACCCCAGCCCTCTCCCGGAGTACCGGGCGAGGGGGCAAGACTTGATCACGTCGCGTAATACGCCTCGAGCGCCGCGTCGATCTGCCGCTTCGGGGCGAGGACGAACTTCACCTTCGTGCCGAGCAACTTTCGCAGCTCTTCCCGCGAGCGCTCGCCAAGCGGATCGGCCGAGGCGACGACGATCTCGTTCTCACCCCGACGAATCACGATCGCGCGGAACACGCGCGCCGCGTCAGCCGAGAGCAGGGCGACCGCCTGGGCGTCGATGCCGTCGCGATCGAGGTCGATCGATTCGAGCCCCTCGCGCACCTGCAGGCACCACGCCGACCAGATGTGCTCCGGTTGACACAATCCCCACGACAGCGCGATCTCGCCGAAGCGGCGCCGGCTCGTGCCTTGCTCGTGCAGGATCTCTTCGACGTCGTGACCGCTCAGCTCCACCATGCGGCTGAGCAACTCTCCCATGCGGGGTCGGGCTTCCATGTCGCGTCTCGCTCTCCCTGGCGTCGTGTCCTCCCGGGAGCCCGGCGGCGCTCGAACTGAGCTCCCACGGGCGTCCGTGACACGCTTCCACCTCATCACTACGATGCAAAACCTTGACGGGCAAACGCGTTGGAACGATTCCAACGTCCGTAACGTCGGGAGCGTCCGATAACGCTGGAAAACCAGCGATCTTTTGCGACCTATGCGAATTGTCAGCTACAACATCCTCGACGGCGGCGAGGGCCGGGCCGACCCGCTCGCGGAGGTGATCGAAGCCCAGCGGCCCGACGTCGTCGCGCTGGTGGAGGCGGAGGACCTGGCGGTCGTCGAGCGCATCGCAAAACGCTACAAGATGGACTTCGTCCACGCAGCCGGCAACTCGCACGCATCCGTGCTGATGACCCGCTGGACGATTCGCGAATCGATCAACTACGCGCCGCTGCACCCCGAGCTGGAGAAATCGTTCATGACCGCATCGGTCCTCACGCCCGAGTTCGGCCCCATGCAGATCGGCGTCGTCCACCTGCACGCGCACGGCCGGGAGGAGAACGAGGCGCGGCGCGAGCGCGAGCTGAAGGTCGTGCTCGACGTCTTCCGCGCCGAGCGCGACGCGAAGCGCCCGCACGTTGTCTGCGGCGACTTCAACGCCAACGCGCCGCAGCAGCGAATCGACCCGGCGAAGTGCAAGCAGCGCACGCGCAAGGACTGGGAAGCGAACGGCGGCAACCTCCCGCGGCGCGTGGTGCAGGCGATGCTCGACGCGGGGTACGTCGATTCGCTGCACGCCGTCGACCCCGCCGGCGGCGAGACGATGGGGACGTTCACCACCCAGCACCCAGGCCAGCGCGTCGACTACATCTTCACGCACGGCATCGAGATGACGCGCCTGCGAGAAGCCTGGATCGAACAGGATCGCCTTGCGACGTATGCCAGCGACCACTACCCCGTCGGCCTTGAAATCGTCTGACCCTTCGAACCACGCAGGAGCTTGCGCGCGACATCCTCCCTCTCCCACGGTACTCCGGGGGAGAGGGCGGGGGAGAGGGGCGAGTTGCGCGCGACGTCGGTGAATCGTTGGGCATGCCGATGTGTGCGAGTCTTCGAATCGAGCGGTTCACCGACATCCCGCGCCGCTCGCCCCTCTCCCCTGCCCTCTCCCCGGA
>JBAUGM010000417.1:0-2085 GCA_049679725.1 Tepidisphaeraceae bacterium | reverse complement strand
GCGCACCATCGCACAATCGTTCTCGTGGGCGGCACGGCGGTTTTTCCCGGACGAACGCGGCGCGGACGCGCTGTGACGAAAATCTCCTTCGCCCGCTAAACCCGCGCGACCGCTGCGCCGATGAAGTGGGTGGCGGGCGGATGAATCCGGCCCGCGCAACGATCGGAAACATCGCCAACAAGGAGACGGCCATGGCTGTCCCGATTACCGATACCGGCCTCTTGTCGTGGTCCGCCACGTTCAACGCGGGAATTACCACCGCGTTCGCGACGTACGGGCTTACCAGCGCGCAGCAAACGGCGTTCGACGGTTTTTATGACGTGTACGCCACGGCCCTCGCGGCCTGGCAGAACGATCCCGACCGCTCGAAGAACCTCACCGCGGCCAAGCACACCGCCAAGGGAAATCTTCTGGCGAACGCGCGCCAGCTCTACGACATCGTGAAGCATCATCCTGGGTTGACCGATGCGCAGCTGATCGCGCTGGGCGTGCACGTGGACAAGACCGAGGACACGCCGGCGCCGGTGCTGTCGACGGCCCCGGTGCTCACCGTCAAGTCGATCTTCGGGCGGCAGTTCACGCTGAGCATCAAGGCGGTCGGCGAGCAGTCGCGGCAGGCCATCGGCGCGTCCGGCGCGACCCTCTACAGCTTCGTCGGCGCGACGCCGCCCGAGGGGAGCGACGGGTGGACCAGCGAGGGCAACTTCGGCAAGAGCATGGTGATCGTGGCCCTGCCCCCGACCGTCACGCCGGGGACCAGGGTCTGGTTTGCCGCCAATTGGTACAACGCGCGACACGTCAGCCCCGGCTGCACGGCGGTGATGACGCAGGTCGGTGTTGAGGGGTCGCTGGCGGCGTAATGCCCGCCGGCGCAGGGAACGACCCCGCGCGGCCGTGGACGATTGTCCTCCCCGCGCGGGGTCGTTGGATGTTTCCTGGAGGTTGGAGATGCTGTTACCCGCGCCCCCGTTGCGGCTCCGCAAGCCGCGGGCGAACCCGTTTCGCGTCCCAAAGGCGCCGCCCGCGCCGCCCGGGCCGCTGGTGCTCGTGGCGGCGGAGTACGACAACGACGGGGCGTGGATCGATCTCGCGTTCGATCGAGCGATCGAGATCGACGCGATGGACGTGACGCTGGTCGTCGTCGATGACGACACGTACAGGGGATTGACACTGGCCGGGTTCGGGACGCCGGTGCTCGTGACCCCGACGACGGTGCGCGTGGTGCTCGACGAAGTGGGCGGCGCGACGCAGGCCGACGTTCACCTGACGGCGGGGGCGGGGAATGGGATCGTGGCCGTCGATGATGGCGCGGCGTGGGCGGGGGCGGAGGATGTGGAGCTGCCATTCCCATGAATCATCTTGTGAATGATCTTGCGATCAAAGCGGGCGACGCAGGCGTCGCAACGACATTGCCGGTGCCGCGCCGTGACGTTTCGATCAGGGCGGCGACGTCGGCCGACGTGGCTTTCATGGATCGGTTGCAGAAGGCGCACTCGAAGCAGGTGGGGTATTTTCCGACCAAGCAGTTCGAGGGGTACGTCGAGATGGGCGGGGTGCTCGTCGCGCACGACGGGGCGGAGCCGCTCGGCTATTGCATTTCCCGCGACCGCTATTTGAAGCGCGACGAACTGGGCGTGATCTATCAGCTTTGCGTCGTCCCCGGTGAGCAACGGAAACTCGTCGGGGCGAGCCTGCTCAAGGAGGTGTTCGAGCGCAGCGCGTACGGGTGCAAACTCTATTGCTGCTGGTGCGCGCAGGACCTCGCCGCCAATTACTTCTGGGAGAGCATGGGGTTCCTGCCGATCGCGTTTCGCGCCGGCAGCACGGGAAAGAAGCGCGTGCACATCTTCTGGCAGCGCCGGATCAACGACGGCGACACGGGTGAAAGAGCGACGCCGTATTGGTATCCGTGTCAGACCAACGCCGGCGCGATCCGCGAGGATCGGCTGGTGTTCCCGATCCCGCCGGGAACCGACTGGGCGGAAGTTCAAGCCGTCGCTGTACCGACCCGCGACCGGCCGCCACTCCCGCCGGGCCCGGCCCCGCGCGCCCGGCGCAAGCCGGAAGATCCAGCACCGAAAGCGC
>JBAUGM010000416.1:0-18180 GCA_049679725.1 Tepidisphaeraceae bacterium | reverse complement strand
GGCCGGCGGTGCGGCGGGCGAGCAGCGCGGCGACGGCGCTGGCCATGACGTACGCGGCGATCGAGAACAGCGGCCCGACGACGGAGGAGTCGCCGCCGCCGGAGAGTCCCAGCCCGAGGAAGACGACGTTCCCGGTCATCATCGCCGAGAAGACGCCGCCGAGGGCAAGGAAGCTCGTCGCGTCGACGACGCCGGTGACGAAGGTGAGCGCGAGCAGGGCACGCGGCGCCGAGGGCCTCACACGCCGGACGTTCGACGGACAACCGGGAAACCCTCCACGGAAACGCGAAAACCCCGCCGGAGCGGGCTTTCGTTGATGGCCCAGCGAGGACTCGAACCTCGGACCAACGGATGTCGAGCGAGGTCAGCAGAGCGGTGGTCCGCTCGCGGATCTGGACGCGACTGCCGCCCCGCATCCGCCCGATCAGCTCGACCGGGTTTCGACCGTCAGAGCCGAGAACGCGAGAGGCGACTGGGCTGGAACGAGCACATGCGACACGCATGGTCGGGTCCGCGAGGACATCGACGCCAGCGATGCGGATGGCTCCGTTCGGACCGAGCAGTCCGAGGACTTCGCCGGCGCGGATCTCAAGCGATATGCGGTCATTGGCGACGCTGCCGTTGCGGCATCGCTTGGTCACGCCAGCGACCACGAGCAGGCTCTCGCGCTCTGCCACGCGGTCGGGCATCGGGATCTGTCGAGCAACGGTCATGCGCTGGACCTGTCAGAGAATGCGATGTCGACGAGCTGCTCGAGGCGGCCCGTGCGGTACGCGTCGCGCAGCGCGACGCGCCGCAGCTTTCCAGAGGAGGTTCTCGGCAGGGTGGCTGGCCGGACCAGCACGACCTCCCGCGGGACCAGAGCCAGCCCACGCAGCAGTGCCAAACGCACGCGGCGAGCCAGGTCGCGCAGATCGGCGACCGCGATCGCCTCGACGATGACGACCAGCTCATCGCCTGTGCCGGGATTTGAGATGGAGATCGCGGCCGCGCCCGCCGGCACGACGCCTGGACAGCCCAGCAGCAGCCACTCGATGTCCGCCGGAGCATAGGCCCGGCTGCCGTGACGAAGGATCTCTCTCGTGCGCCCGACGAGGTACAGCTCCCCGTCGATGAACGCACCGAGGTCACCCGTGCGTATGAATCCGTCTTCGCTGAGCGGCCGCGTCGAGCCGTCGGGCTCGGCGACGACTGCGGCAGCCGACGTGCCACCGATCAGGATCTCACCGATCCTTCCAGGCGCCACGACAGTTCCATCGGCCGAGCACACGCGAACCTCGATCCCCTGCGCTGGCGTTCCGTGCCCTGCGAGATCGACCACGTCGAGGACGCCCTCGGCGATCCTCACCTCCCCTGCGTCGAGGGCACGGCGATCGAGGCGGCGCACGGGGAAACGAGTCCCAGGGGCCCGTGCGGTCACCAGGACGCAGTTCTCAGCAAGGCCGTAGGCGGGGACGATCACGTTCGCGCGCAACCCAAGCCGACCGAACTGCTCTTCGAATCTCCGGCAGGATGCCGGCGAGATCATCTCCGCGCCGTTCACCATCGCGCGGACGTCGGTGAGGTCGGACCCCTGGACTCTTTCCCACGCGGCCCGGCTTCGCAGGCGGCACAGGTCGTATGCGAACTGAGGACCGCTCGTGAACGTCGCACGATGCTTGGACAACTCAACGATCCATGCGAGCGGATCACGCATGAAGGCTCGCGGGCGCATGTGGATCAGGTCACAGCCCGTGTACAGGGAAAGGCACAGATGGCCGATCAAGCCGAGGTCGTGGAACAGCGGCAACCAGCTGAGGATCCGCTCGTTCACGTCGACGCCCATTCGTGCCGTGGCCGCGGCGAGATTCGCCGCCACGTTCGCCTGGGTGAGGCAGATCCCCGTGGGCGCGTCGATGGTGCCCGAAGAGAACTGGACGAGGAGCACGTCCGCTGCGGTCACGACGGCAGGGTCGTAGTCGTATGGAGGACAGGCTGTTCCGAGGACGTCCTCGATCGCGACGACATCGACGTCGGCAATGCGCGACGCGTGTGCCGGGCGGCTCGCCCGTGGGACAAGGCACAGGCGCACCCGTCCGGCGCGTACGGAGGCGGCGACCGCATCGGCGTCGCGCCCCCCGTCGCGAGACGACAGTGTGCGGAGTGGCACGAGCGCCGCACCCAGTTGGAGGATCGCACCGAAGGCGACAACGGTCTCGGGCGTGCTGTGCATCGCGAGGCCTACGCGATGCCCAGGAGCGACGCCTCGCTCGGCCAGCGCAGTGGCGACGCGCGCGCTGCGCTGCCACAGCTGCGTGTGGCTCATCACCACGTCTTCCTCGAGGAACGTCATCCTGCCCACGCGCCCGCTCGCGGCGTTCTCCCGGAAGCGCTCGACCAACAGCCCGCGATGCGTCATCGGACGCCCTCCACGGCTCGCGCCCGTGGCACCGTCGACAGGAGACGGGCGCTCGCGACGTCCCGCATCATCTCCGAACTTCCGGCGAACACCGAGATCGCGCGCGCGTCGAGCACGCCGCGCTCGATCATCGTCGCGTGTCCCGTTCCGAGCCGGTGGCACACGATGGTCGCGCGCCGCACCAGATCGCCGAGTGTCGCCTTGGCGAGGGCGATCCTGCTGACGTCGACCGTGCCTCCGTCCACCTCGTCGACGAGTGCCCACGCATACGCGCGACCTGCTTCGACCTCGGCGAGCAGCCTCCCGATCCCGTGCGTACGCGACGCTCGGCGCCATGCGTCGCCCGAAGCGGTCGCGCCGGTCGCGTCGATGCACGAGCGCGCGAGCGCCAGTCCTGCGACGACGGCGAGGAGCCGCTCACGCTGCAGCATCGTCGCGACCGGTGGATAGCCTCGATCGACCCGCCCCACGACGGCGCTCCCAGGGACGCTGCAGTCGCGCAGCCGCACGCGACCCGTGGGGGAGGATCGAAGCCCGAGTGTGTCCAGCCACGTCGCAGTGAGTCCCACTGCTGTCGCTGGCACGGCGAACAGCGTCATCCCGAGTAAGCCGATGCCTGGCCGCGTCCTCGCGAGAACGAGCAGCACGTCGGCGATGGGCGCATTCGTGATGAAGAGCTTCTCTCCGTCGAGCGTCCATCTGTCGCGGCCTGTGCGCCGCGCCGTGGTCTGGATCGCGTTGGCGAGATCAGATCCTCCGGTCGGCTCCGTGATCCCGATCGACGCGATCGTCGTCCCCCCGACGATCGGTGCGAGCAGACGAGCATGCTGAGCGGCGGATCCAGATGCCACCAGCAACGGGCACACGACGCCCGCGATTGCGAACAGGCTCGTGCAGGGACCGATCGCTCCGATCCGGCCGAGCTCCTCTGCCACAATCGCCGCGGCTTTGTAGCTGCGTTCGGTTCCACCCAACGCCCTCGGCACATGCAGACCCAGGAGTCCCGCGCCGGCGAAGAGCTGAAACGCGTCTCGTGGGAGTAGCGCCTGCTCCTCCCATTCAGGCAGCCTCGAAGCGATCTCTCGGTCGGCGAACGCACGTACGTCGGCGCGGAAGGGCGCAAGGCCGCCGTCGGTCCTCATGGCGCCCCTCCGACGAGCTCCGCGGCGATTGCCTCGCTCAACTGCATTGGATCGCCGAGCACGAGCGGGAGCGCGAGTACGTCCCGAAGTGAATCCGTCACCCAGTTGTCCGTGAGAAAACCGCGGCCGCCGAACAGCTGAAGGCACTCGTCGACGATCTCCGACGCCGTATCGCAGACGACGAGCTGCGCCATCGCAGCGAGCAGCGGCGCGTCCGAATGGCCGGCGGCGATTGAGCAGCTCGCCTTCGCCAACAGCGCGGATGCGATCTCGCGACGTCCGATCAGCTCGACGAGTCGATGACGGATCACCTGCTTGCGCGCGAGCACGTCTGTGCCAAGCGACCGCCGCGTGACAAATGCGAGCGTCTCCTCGACGACCGCCTCCAGATGCGTGACGACCGCCTCACAGCAGGCGATCCGGCTCTCGCGGATCAGCCCGTCGAGGGATCCGTCGGCGAGCTGGACTTCACCGAGCAGGTGGTCTGTGCCGATCGGGCGACCCGTGAGCCGGATGGTCCCGGGCCGCGTGTCATGTGATCCCGGCGCTCCTCCATGACCGGCGACGGACACGACGACGAGCATGAGGGCGCTGACGTGCGCCGGATCCTGAGCGAGCACGATTCCCCATGACGCCTCGGCAGAACGGAGCCCAACGGTCGCGATGCCGGACAGCTCGAGGCCATTGTGGGACCGATGGAGCTCGATGTCGTCGTCGGTGAACGCCGACCCCGCCATCAGCAGCTCCCCGCGAAGAGCGGGCGCAAGCCAGCGTTCGCGGGCCGCGCGGTCGCCGTACCGCGAGATCAGCACAAGCGACGAGCTGACGTGGAGGAGGACGGTCGTGGCGACGGCAAGCGGACATGTTCGCCCGAGCACTCGAGCCAGCTCGCAGGTGCGCGCGAAGCGATCATGGCGTTGCGGGCCGCAGGGAGCGAGCAGCTCGCGTTGCGCCAGCTCCTTCATGAGCAGGGCGGGGGAATCGACGGCGGCCGACCTCGCACCCCGTGAGGAGCGCTCCGACGCCCACGACTGGAGCTTGCCCGCATAGGAAGCTGAATCGAGCTGGGCGGACCTCATGCAACGCCTGGAAGCGCGTGTACAAGGAGCGCGAGCACCTCGTCGAAAGTGAGGTTCGGTGCAAGCGATCTCGGCAGGCGATCCATGTCGATATCTGATTCGAGCTGCTCCTCGATCGCCACGATCAATTGAATGAACGCCAGAGAGTCCAGTCCAAGGTCATCGACACTGAGGTCGTCATGGAGATGTTGGGTCGCGAGCCCAAGCTCGGTCGCGACGATCACACGCAGCTTGCCCTCAAGGCCACCGTCAACCATCATGAACCAGTCCTCGGTCGCGTCGATCGATTGAAGATCTTGCGTCTTACGAATAATATCGGTAGTGTCAATAGACCTAATATCGGTACGAAGAGGAGTGTGCCGCCATGCTTTTCGCGCTCTGGGTGGCTCTGCCAATGCTGGTTGTCGGCTTCAGCTCGTGCGGTGGTGAGGGCGAATCGTCCCCACCGCCGGCGCCCAGCCTCGCCGAGCTTGCTCATGAATCAACGTTGAGGCCGCATGATCTTCCAAGCGGTGTGATGGTGGAGAGACAGGCCTCGACCTCGACGCTGATCGCGTGCGGCGCAGACCGGCACTACTGGAACGTCGCTACAGCACGCGCCGCCTCGCGCGTAATGAGTTTCGGTGACATCTCCATAGCGACGACAGTTGGGGTATTCGCCACGCGAAGCGCTGCCACGAACGCATTCGGGCAATTGACCACTGCGGCGACCACCCGGTGCTATCGCGCGCTCGTCAACCGTCGTGTCGTCGCGGGCGCCTCCGGCTATCGCGTCGGTGGGTCGACGCTGAGCAAGCTTGCCTCCTTTCCCGCGGAGGTCAAGCATCGAGCGTACAGGGTCCTGACCCCCGTGGCTGCGCTCATTCGCGTCGATGTCGTGGTCGATCTGGCAGTTGTGCAGATAGGCAAAGCGATCAGCATCATGTCCATCTCGAATGTTGGTCCTCCGCCACGAAGCCTTGAGGCGCTCATCGTTAGAGCGATCATCAGATAGGACGTGCCGCGTCGGTCGCTTCGGCGCCCCCGGGGAACGCACCGAGCTCGCGAAGGATGCGGTAGTGCTCGACGTTCTCGGTTGCGTGGCGAAAGAGGGCATGGGCCACCCCGGGCAGCGACAGGCTCGCCTCGACTCGGTGCGGAAACCGGCGTCGATATTCTTCGCGCATCGCCTCCCAATCAGCGAGTTCATCGACGGCGAACACGCCCATCCAGTCCCAGTCCCCGGTCATTCCCAGTGCGTGTGCCCCGATGATCAAGCGCACTTTCGGCGCCCACGACAGGATGAACGCGTTGATCGTGTGTTGAGATGATGCTTCCTCTTCTGGTGACAGCGCATAGAACTCCGGGCTATGCCGTACGAGATGGACGATCAGATATCGGTCAGACACGGTCTCTCCTCAAGTAGCCTTCGATGTGGTCTGTGACTGTGCGGACCGTTACGTCAAGTGGCCTCGTGTTATCGATCTCGATGACATCTGAGCGGCCGCGGAAGAGCTCATGAAACGCGGCGTCGAAGCGCTCGAGCAGCGCCGGACTCTCGTCGGACGCGAGTACTCGGTGAGGGTCTTTGGTGATGCGACTCCAAGCGACGGTCGGCGGGACCCGCACGTGCACGACGAGGTCGGCGGGCGGTACGTTCTCGAGCAGGGCCTCGACGAGAGCCTTGCACTCAGGGTCGACGGTCGCAGCGAACGCCACATAGCAGTCGACGTAGCGGTCGAGCAGCAGGACATGGCCGTCCAGAAGCCGTGTCGAAGTCAGATGATGAACGTATTGCAAGAAGTCGAGAGCAGCGGTGAGGGCGTGCCAGGTGGCGCTCAGTCCATCGAGAAAGGCAGCCGGTTGCTCGTAACGGAACCGCGTCGCGGCAAGCGCGCGTGCCTCGTGGCGGTCGTTCTTGCTCACGGTCACGGGCCGGTGCCCTCTGGAGACGAGCGTTGCGCGAAGTCGCGCCGCCAACGTGCTCTTTCCCGCTCCGTCGATGCCGCAGAGCGCCACGGAGGTCATCGGACCGTCGCGCGGGTGTACCCGCCGTCGACGACGAAGTTGTGTCCCGTGACGTACGAAGCTGCCGGCGACGCGACGAACAGCACGGCTCGCGCGACCTCCTCCGGGCTTGCGGGCCGTCCGAGCGGCACATGTGCCTCGCAGTACCGCGCGAGGGCTTCGGGCGTGCTCGCGCCGCCGACTCGTCTTCGAAACGACTCGACGTAGCTTGTAGGCAGCCGCTCGAGCACTCCTGGCGTGACCGTGTTGACGCGGATGGGGGCCACGTCACGCGAGAGACGCTTGAACCAACCGAGCGCCGCCAGATTGAACGCGCCGTGATCGGGCGTCGAGATGGTGCCTGCCTCGAGAGCGCTGACGCTGCCGATGTTCACGATCGAACCTTCTCCTTGCGCTCTCATGTGCGGCAGCACGACGTCGCAGGAGGTGATGAGCGGCAGGAGGTGGGTCCCGAAGCTGTCGCTCCAGTCAGAAGGCGCGAGATCGGTCGCGTCGCCGACGGCAGCTGGTCCGACGGTGCAGACGAGGATGTCGATGCGACCGTGGCGGTCGCGCACCGCCTCGACGAACTCCCGCATGCGGGCGAGGTCCGTTGCGTCCGCTGCGGTGAACGGTCCCATCTCCGAAGGACGCCTGTCGCGTGCGAGGTCACGTACGCCGACGAGGCCGGCCTCGCTGCGGCTGACGCCGCACACGATGGCGCCTTCTCGCGTGGCGAGTGCTGCCAGGACCGGTCCGAGCCCACCTCCGGCGCCCACCACGACGAGCACGCGTCCCTCGAGCCGCAGATCCATGGCTAGGCACCCTCGTCCAGATCGTGCGATGTTGGCGCGGACGTCGCGAGCTCCACCAGGCGGCTCGCCGTCACCCGGGTGTGCTCGACCTGCGCATGGCGCTTGCTCATAGCGTTCCAGTGCGGTGGTCCTCGGCGAGCTCGCATCACCGCCTCCGCGACGGCGAGCCGCAGATCGCGTGCGCTGCGGCAACGCGCTGTCCCCGCTCGTCGCCGGACGAGGCCCTCAGCATTCGCTTGCTGTTCGTCGTGGTGAGTCAGAGCCCACAGGACGACGTGGGCTCGACTGGCCTCGGCGTCGGCGACGAATCCCGATCCGGCGCGCGAGATGACGACGTCAGCGTGCTCCACCGCTTCGAGGTATGTCGATCCGGGCTGCTCGATCATGACGCGTCGATCGTCGGTGAGACGTGAGATCTCACGATTGGGTTCCGGTCCAAGACACGAGAAGACAGCGATTGTGTCGTCATCAGAAGCGACCGCGAGCGCCGCTGCGATGCTCGCCTGCGTCATCTCGGCGGTCTCTGTGAGCCACAGCTCGGGATCGACGTCAACGGACGCGTATGAGCGAGCTGCAGTGGGAAAGTCGATGCCGCCCCCGTTCGCGATCACGAGGCTCAGCCCTCTCGTGTCTCGGCGCGTCGCGTCCTCTCTGGACGGACCTGGCCTGAACGGGCCAGGCGGCCAGCTGCGCCGCACCACTGTGCGACCCGCGTCGAGCAGGTCTCCGGTCGGCGCAGGGCACATCGGCAGCAAGAAGTCGCAGCGTCTGAGGAGCGCACCGAAGGCCCGGCCTGCCAGCCGGTTGCGATTGGATCTCTGGAAGATCTCGGGGTTGTAGATCAACCCCACGGGAGCGTGCACGACCTCGCCCAGAGGCGCCAGCAGATACTCGCCGCCGAGGACCACGACGTCTGGCTCGAACTCCTCCACCAGCGGGAGCAAGACGCCCACGCCGTGATCGTAGAGGTCGAGGCCCGGCCAATCCCGATAGGCCGACTCGACGACAACGTCCACAAGGTCGTCCCAGCCCGCATGCGCCAGGAAGGCAGTGCCGTTGCGGTAGGTCAGAATGCGCACCACATGACCGTGTCGCTTGAGCTCTTGTGCCAGTGCGTAGCCTGGCATGACATGGCCCAGGCCTGGCCTGCCACGGAGTACGAACAGGAAACGTCGTTTCATGATGAGGCTTCCAAGCAGCGTGCTGCCGAGGCGAGCGCTGACGCGACCGTCGCCGGGGGGAGATCGAGCGCAGGCGAAACGAGAAAGAAGTCTCGCGCGCCGTCGGAGAAGCCCGCTCGGGTTCGATAGACGGCCAAGTGGTCACGCCGAAGCGCAGCAGCGAACCGCCCGGCCAATGGCCCATCGCGCAGCGCGATGCGCACGGTCGTGTCGGTGCCTTCGACGTCGGCGTCCGCTGTGACGGCCGCCAACCGCTCGATGGCTGCGGCGACGACGTCGGCACGCCGGGCTCGAGTGCCGTCGGCCGACAGGCGGTCGTAGATCTCCAAGCAGCGCTCTGTCCACCACGCCGCAGCGTCGCTGAGACCACTGGTGAATCCGGGAAGACGGCCGCTCGCACCGCGCAGGCGTTCGGCGATGCGCGGCGAGAGGAGCACACAGCCCAGCGGATGCCGACCGCAGGTCAAGCCCTTGCTGAGGACGACGGCGTCTGGCGATGCATCCGCTGCGCTCCAATCGAAGGCGCTGAACCACCCATGCCGATAGACGCCTGCTGCGACCTCGTCCATCACGACCCGGATCTGCCGTTCCCGGCACCACCTCAGGATCTCGCGGTACGACGTGACGCCAGGCCACAGCACGCGACCGGTCGTGGCGACTGACTCCAACACGAGGATGGCACCAGGCGGTGGAGCGGCGCGCTCGAGCGCTGAGAGCAGTCCGTGGTCGCCGTCTCCCGCGTCGT
Source organism: Tepidisphaeraceae bacterium (assembly GCA_049679725.1). Lineage (GTDB taxonomy): Bacteria > Planctomycetota > Phycisphaerae > Tepidisphaerales > Tepidisphaeraceae > DASYWJ01. The sequence goes on along the minus strand of JBAUGM010000416.1, from coordinate 8,834 downwards.
GACGGTGCTCACGCAGCACCGAGCGCGTCGCGTCTGCGGGACCGGGATCTGGCGTGCCGCGGCGCGTCGAGAGCCAGCGCGTCAGATAGGTGTTGCCGTGGTAGGAGCCTTCTCGTACCACGTAGGCGTTTGCGTTCGTGTCCTCCGCGCTGCGGACGGCCCAGATCGCCAGCTCGACCGCGTCTGATCCGCTGCTGGTCCACAGCGCGCCTGCGCATGAGCTGCCGCCTCGGCGGGTGACGTCTCGCTCGATGGCCCTGCGGCGGTCCGTATCGATACCGCCCGCGCCGCTGATCGTGGCGAAGACCTCAGGGGGTGGTGGCTCGATCTCGGTGAGGCCGTCCAGAAGCGGGCCGCCGCTCAGGTCGAGCAGCGTCCCTCCCGTCGAAAGGCGCCAGCGTGCATGCGCCTTGCTGTTCACATGCTCGACGCTGTGGCCGACGTGACGCAGCATCTCCGTCACGCGGATCTCGGCGACCAGTCACGCAACTCCGACAGGCTCACGAGTGGAGCGCCGAGACGACGCGCCAGGCCGCGCAGGTCCTCGAGCGAGGCAACGTCTCCGCTCTGCCCGAGGATCTCGCACAGGACGCCAGGCCCTTCGATCCGAGCGCTCTTCAGCAGAGCGAGGATCGCTTCCGTATGACCGGCCCGCGCGGCGAAGCCCTCAGGATGGCCGAGCAGGGTGCTGACATGGCCCGGCACGACGAACGCGGCAGCATCCCGCCGTACGTCGGCTGTGGCCCTGATCGTCGCCGCTCGTGCGCTCGCCGCGATCCCAGAGCCGTGGCCACGAAGGGACACCGGGAAGCCAAACGGGGTCCCGAACGGATCCCTGCCGTTCGACGGCAGGCGCTCGACGCCGATTCGTGTCGCGTCTGCGCTCGGAAGCGCGACGCAGAGCAAGCCGCGCGCTTCGCGAAGGCAGAGGTTCACGAGATCAGCAGTGCAGGCACGCGCCGGAAACGCAAGGTCGCCCTCGTTCTCGCGTTCGGCGTCGAAGAGAATGATCGCGCGACCTTCGCGCAGAGCGTCGGCGGCCTCTGCGAGCGGTGTCGCGTGTGCGTCGGCATCGCGCCTCATGACGTCTATGCCAACGCTCGCTGTGGATTGCTGGCCATCGGTTCTGCAATGTCTCGATGCGACTCTGCTGAGAGCGCGGCGTCCTGTGGCCAGCACGTCGGTTCGTCCACCGGGAGCAGGACGATCCGTTCCTGGTCTTCAGCACGTCGCGATTGGTGATACCGAAGGATGAGCCACTCTGAAGTGCGCCCGACCACCTCGAGCTTGCCGGATTTATGCGAAATGATGTATCGAAACGTCTTCGCCAGTCCGTTCAGCCGGCGCCGCACCTGTTCGGTGATAGTCAGCCCTTCCTGGAGCGTCAGGAAATATGACTCGTTGCCGCGTGTCGGTCGACATTGGAAGACGTAATAGGGGGTGATGGCCCAGGCCGCAAGCTCTCGGAAGAGCGCAACGAGATCATCTGGGTTGTCGTTGACCCCGCGCAGCAAAGGCGTCTGGTTGAAGATCGCGGCACCGGCGACGCGAATCGCGGCGGTACGGTCTCGCGCGAGAGAAGTGAGTTCTCGCGGGTGGGTGAAATGAGCCATGAGGTGGACACCCACGTCCAACTCGAGAGGCGCCGTGATGGCCTTCACCATCTCTGTCGTGATCCGCTCGGGATCGAACGCGGGCACCTTGGTCCCGAACCGGATGAGGCGCACATGGGGAATCGCCGCGATCTCCAGTCCAAGCTCGCGGATCCGGCGAGGCGAAAGCATCAACGGATCGCCGCCCGTCACCAGCACATTGTCGATCTCGGGATGCTCCGCGATGTACTCAAGCGCCTCGGAGGGGCTGAGGGACGTCTCCCCGGCCTGTCTGTCGGACACGCGGATCTGGTGATGGTCGGAAGCGGCGAGCGTGAACCGCTTGCGGAAACAGAACCGGCAGTACGAGGCGCAGATGTCGCTGACGAGCACCAAGGCCGTCTGGTCGTATTTGTGCTGAACGTTGGGAACAGGAGTGTTCTGGCGCTCGTCGCTCGGGTCGAGGTCGAGTTCACCAGCGAGCTCTTCGGCGCTTGGAAGGATCAGCCGCCGAAGTGGATCCGAAGGATCGGACCAGTCAATGAGTGATGAATAGAACCGTGATACACGGAACTCAAATACGTCAGTGACCGGAAGGAGCGCCTCGCGTTCTTCGGTTGACAACCCGTGCAACTCGTCAAGAGTTCTAATTACGCTCTGTACTCTCGGCATCTCCGGCCCTCTTTCGGCTCCGCTCTGGGTTTCAGTATATCAGACGCCGCTACGCTCGTCCACCCATGTCTGCCAACTCATGCGCGATAGGAGCCCATGATCGAGTCGTACTTGTGTGCTGCCGGGCCGCCGCCGACGCGTCAACTCGGGGGTTGGATTGCAATTGCTCTGGCGTATCACTACAATCGCTGTCGGGCTGGAGCCGCGGTTGTGATGACTGCGCTGCCGCTGTCTACTATGGAGTAATTCCCATGAGTGACGAAGTAAGAGCTGCTGCGCCGGCACCGGCCGTCCGCGATCAGCGCAACGGGGGTACGCAGGAGAAGCAACTGCTGTCGCGCGCTCTTGGATCACGGACTCTTGAAGAGATACGACTCGCTGAGCGGATAGGTCGCATGCCGTTTTTCCGCACGGTCGAAGGGCCTTCGCATCCGGTGACGCAGATCGAAGGCCGGCAGCTCGTGAATCTCGGTTCGAACAACTATCTTGGGTTGGCAACGGATCCTCGTGTGACCAAGGCGGCCGCGAGCGCGATTGCGACATGGGGCGTTGGCGTAACCGGATCACGCTTGATGAACGGCAACCTTTCGCTCCATCGAGAGCTCGAGGAAGAGATCGGCGCGTTCCTCGGGCGTGAGGCCGCGGTCGTCCTTCCAACGGGCTACGTGTCGAATCTCGCGCTGTTGTCGGCCTTGACGAGACGGGGTGACGCGGTGGCCGCCGACGAGGAGATCCATGCGTCGTGTCATGACGGCGTCCGGCTCAGTGGGGCGAGCCTCCGGACGTTCGCGCACAACGACGTGACCGACATGGTGCGTGCAGTCGGCGAGGACCACCGCGCGGGGATCTGTCTCGTCGAAGGCGTGTACTCGATGAGCGGCGACATTGCACCACTGGCGGAGATCGGCGCGCTGGTCGGCTCATCGCCGACGATGGTCGTGGTCGACGAGGCACACGCCCTCGGCGTGATCGGGTCGGCGGGACGCGGCGCGGCGGAGCACGCGCATGCGGAGGACGTCGTGGATGCCGTGGTCCTCACGTTCTCCAAGAGCTTGGCCGGCTGCGGAGGAGCGATCGCGGGCGGTCGTGAGCTCATCGACGCGCTTCGGTACACAGCGCGTCCGTTCATGTTCACCGCGAGCAGCACGCCCGCGTCGCTCGCTGGAGCGTTGGCTGCGTTGCGTGTGCTGCGCGCTCATCCGGAATATGCCGGAGACGTTCGGGAGCGCGCGGAGTGCTTCTCGAGCGAGTTGAACGCGATGGGCACGAGCCATCGCCATTCTGGGACAGCGATTATCACCGCGCGGCTCGGTTCGGATGCACGGACCGCCCAGGCATGGAAGATGCTGTGGAACCGAGGGATCTTCTGCAACGCTGCGATCAGCCCGGCCGTCCCAGCCGGGCGCGGTGGGCTGAGGTTCAGTTTCATGCGAACTCATGCGTTGAGCGACATCCGCCGTGCGGCGCGGACCTGCGGCGAGGTGCTCAACGAACTTGACCGTACGACGGCGGCGGTCGGTTGACCATGCCATCGATCCCGGAGCGACGCAAGCTTCGTCACAGCCTGCAGCACGCGAGAACAGCTGCCGAGCTGGAGCTGAAGCTGGAGGAGCACGGTGTGATCCTCGACGTCTGCCTCCGGCAGCGTGGGGTGGACCCCGGCGTCCACGGCGTGCTGTTCGCGGGTTCGATATCCGAGAGGATCGCTACCTCCACGAGCGACATCGACGTCCTCGTCTTGGTCGAGACGGTGATCCCCGACCTTCAGCCGGTCGACACGGCAATTCGAATGAGCCCTTCGAGCGAGATTCTCGTCTACGAGAATGGGATCGAGCTCAACATCGAGATACTCAGACGCGACGCGTTGGCTGAGTCGTTGACAGCGTTCCTCGACATCGCGCGCGCGCTGTATGACTCGAACGGATTGCCGGTCCTGCCGATCATCACGTCTGAGCAGCTTCGCTTGCTCCACCGTCTGCAATCCGGCTGGGCGATCCGGCGTGAGGATGTGGTCAGCCGCTGGCGTGACGAGTTTCTCGTTGTAGTTCTGCCTCCGTATGTCGCCTTGCTCGCGTTGATCTCGTTCAACGAGAATCTCGAGCACGCCCGTGCAGTCGCGGATTCCGACGACGGTTCGCTGCCTGCGGCTGCGCGCGACTGCGCTGCCGACGCGCTGCGTTGCATGCTGGCGCTCAACGGCGTCGCAAACCCGAAAGCGCGATGGCTCCCGCGGCTTGCTGCGCGTACGTTGCAAGGGCAGGCCCGCGAGGTGATGCGACAGCTCGCAGAGGTGACGTCGCTCCTCAGCAGTCCGTCTCGCCAGCAACGTACGGCTGCCATGGCAGCGCTCGCCGACGTTGGAGATCGCATCGAGCTCCAACTGATGTCTGACCCGAACCTTCGCACCGCGTGGAGCTTGGTACGCGAGCAAATACACTACGTCAACTGGGCAGAATGAGTCAGCCGCTCCGGTGGGCTCCGCCTGGGGAGCGGCGCGCGTGGTCGGTCGAGCGTTTCGACGGCCCGCTTTCGGCTCGGCTTGGTCATCGCATCGCTGCGCACGGCGTGCGTCCAGTCGTCGACGGGCTGCTGCGAACGAGGTTCGACGTGCGAATCGAGAATGGTCCGGCTCCGAGACGGAGCGTCGTCGTGTCACGTCATGTGTCGTATTGGGACCCGGCGCTGATCGCGCTGGTCGACGTCCGTATCAAGCCGCTCGGAAACGAGGAGTGGTTCCGACACGGCTTGATCGGGTGGTATGCGCGCAACCTGCGAGCGTTGCCCAACGATCTGGCCGGGCTTCGGCGTGCGCTCATTCATCTTCGTAGGGACGGAATCGTGTGGATGGCTCCTGCCGGTTACACGGCTTTCGAACGAAGACCGCCCCGTCCCGGCGCATGGAGGCTCGCGTGCCTGGCAGATGCCTCGCTGGTCGCCGTGACGATCGACGGGCTCGATGACATCCCACTGTTGATGCCGCCGAAGCAGGTCAGGCGGCGTCGAGTGACGATTCGGTTCGGCGCGGCCCACGAGCTCTCGTCTTCGATGCCGGCAGCCGAGCGTGAGCTCGCCTGGAGAGCCGTCCTGCGCGATGCCGGCGTCCCGGACGACTGCGCGCCCGATTCCGGGTGCGTGTGCGCATAGGGTGGACGGCTGCTGTCTGCCGGTGGGTGCTTGCCCACAAAGGCGTCGTCCTGAGTACATGGGCGGCGCTGGCGATCGTTGGATTTGCGACCGTGGGAAGCACCACGCGAGCGCTCACGTACGACCCCTCGCTTCCGGATCGTGGATCGGCTGCCGCGAATGCGGCGATCGAGCGGCGCTACGGCAACGGTGGGATGAGCTTCCCGTACGTCGTGGTAGCGCAGCTTCCACGGCAAGGGATGGTCAGCCCGCCTTCGACGCGCCGGCTGGCGCGGCTGATCTCACGGATGTTCAGAGCGCGCGTCGTGTCGTACGGATCCACACGCGACCGGTCGTTCGTCTCCGCTGACGGGCGCACGACGTTCGCGCTGGTGTTCACGGCACCCACATTCGACACAGACGCGACCACGACACATCGCGTGGCCCGACTCGAGCGTTTCGCGGGAGCGAGAGGGATGCGCGTTTACGTGACGGGACTCTCAGCACTCATGCGCGACGCGTCGGATGGGCGGGAGTTGAGCCTGCTGTTCGAGACTCTTGTCGGTGTCCTCGGGGCGCTTGCCGTTCTCATCGCCGTGTTCTTCTCGCCCTTGGCGCTTGTGCCCCTCGTCACGGCACTTGCAGCCGTACCGACAACGTTTCTTCTTCTCGGCGGGCTGACGCGCATCACTGAGGTCTCGTTCCTCGCCCAGTATCTCGTTGCCCTGATCGGGCTTGGGTTGTCGATCGACTATTCGCTCGTGGTCGTGATGCGATGGCGTGAGGAGCAGTGCCCGGGCGTCCCCGACGACGAGCGGGTGATGCGTGCGATGGCCACTGCCGGACGAACCGTCGTCCTCTCAGGAGCCACCGTCGCGGTTGGGCTCTCGGCGCTTCTCGTGCTGCCGGTGCCGTTCGTCAGCTCGGCGGGCTATGGAGGCATGCTGATTCCCATCGTTTCGGTGGCCGTCGCGCTCACGCTGCTTCCGGTGCTCTTGGCGACCGTTGGACCGCGTCTTGAACGCCGCCGGTGCCGACACGCCGCCACCGCTGATGCTGACCGTGGCTGGCATCGCTGGGGGCGTTGCGTCGTGCGCCATCGATGGCTGGCCGCGGTCACTGGACTTCTCGTCGTGGGAACGCTGAGCTTCGCGGCAACGCGGGTGCACCTGGGCCTTCCGCGAGCGGACACGGTCGGAGTGATGGACAGCGCAGACGGTGGCCTGCTCCTGCTCAGACGCGCAGGCATCGGTACTGGCGTGATGACGCCGACGGAGGTGGTGGTGCCGATCGAGCGCCTCGACGAGGTCGTGGGCCGGCTCAGGCGGGTTCCTGGCGTTGCCGGTGTCGTCGCACCCAGAACCTGGTGGAGAGACGGCAGCGCGCTCGCCGCTGTTCTGCCTACGGGAGGAAGCGAGGAGTCCACTCGCATCGTCGCGCCCGTGCGCTCCGCGCTCGACGACGTGCCTGGCGCGCTGGTAGGAGGAGCGCCAGCCTATGCGCATGACCTCACAGATGCGGTGCTCGACGGTCTCCCGGCGGTGGTCGTCCTCCTTTCGGTCGCGACGACCCTCCTGCTGGCGTTCGCCCTGCGATCGCTGGTGCTGCCCCTCAAGGCGTTGATCGTCAACGCCCTGTCGATTTCCGCAGCGTGGGGTGCGATGACGCTGTGCTGGCAGCAGGGGTGGGGCTCCCATCTCTTGTGGGGCGTGCACGCGACAGGATCGCTTCAGGCATGGATTCCCCTCATGGTCTTTGCGTTCCTGTGGGGATTGTCGATGGACTACGAGATCATCGTGCTCGCGCGGATGCGTGAGGAATACGATCGGACGGGGTCAACGCGGCGCGCGGTGATATCCGGTGTCGGCCGTACCGGCCGGCTGGTGACCAGCGGCGCGCTGATCCTCTGCATCACCTTCGTGTCGATGAGCCTCGCGCCGGATCTGCAGGTCAAGATCCTTGCGACAGGCCTGGGAGTAGGCATCCTGCTCGATGCAACCGTCGTCCGTGCGATGCTCGTGCCCGCGACGGTGGCGATCTTCGGACGCTTCAACTGGTGGTGGCCTGACGGTCGTCGTCAGCGCCGCCGGTCTCGCCGCAACCGCTAGCGTCCTGAGGCGCCTGGCGTCAGGGAGGCCGCGATCGGCCTCAGATGACCGACTCCCGAGAGCTCGCATCGCCTTCAGGAACGCGAAAACCCCGCCGGAGCGGGGCTTTCGTCGATGGCCCAGCGAGGACTCGAACCTCGGACCAACGGATTATGAGTCCGCTGCTCTAACCAACTGAGCTACTGGGCCGTGCTGCGCGTGCGACGCTACCAGAGCGCACGTGCGGAGAACGCTCTAACCGTCGCTGTCGTCCTCGTCGGACTGCTCGTGCTCCCGGCGCGCCTGGTTCTCGAGCACCGCTCTGTCCGCCGCTCTGTGGCCGACGAACGGCACGAGCGCGCAGTAGACGAGCTGCGGCAGCATCTCGACCAGCTCCTCCGCCGCGTCGCGCAGCAGGCGGGTGTAGATGATCTCGTAGATGCCGCCGACGACTATGTCGGCCGCCAGCTCCGGCACGACGACGCCCTTCGGCGCCTGCTCGCGGCCGGGCTGCAGGAAGTCGACGAAGACCCGCATCGCCGCGTCGCGGCGGCCGCGCGCCTCCGGGCCGGCGGCGACGACCTCGACGATGCACATGCGCGCGAACGCCGGCTCGGCGACGAGGTAGTTGACGAACGCCTCGAGGCCGTCGTAGACGCGATGCGTCCAGTCGTCGCCGGCCTGCTCGTAGGCGTGGCCGACGCCGGCGAGCATCTGCTCGACGACCGTGTCGTACGCCGCGAGGAAGCACTCCTCCTTGTCGGTGAAGTGCTCGTAGAACGTCCGGCGCGACAGCCGCGCTCGCGCGATGATGTCGGCGACCGTCGTCGTGGCGTAGCCCTGCTCGGCCACCGCTTCGGCGACGGCGAGCAGCATCCGCTCGCGCTGGTTGTGGACGACGAAACGGCGGGGGAGGCCGTGCCGACCGCGCGGAAGCCGCTGCGGAGCACGGTCGGAAGTGGCAGTGGGCACCTGGCGACCATAGACCCGCTCAGAAAACATCTGTATCCCCGCTGAATCGAACGTGTTCCGGTGCCACTCTCAGGACCGACTCCCCATCCAGTCCAAACCTGCGCGCTGCCTCCGCCCGTGCCGCCCCGGCCCGCACTGCACCGACGAATGGAGCGAGCCAAACGTACATGATGTCGGGCAGCAGCGACGGAAGCGTCTCCGGCTGCCGGTCGAGCATGCGCGCGTAGATCACCTCGTAGATCCCGCCGACGACCACCTCGGTCAGGACGGGTGGGATCTCCGCGGCCGCCTCGCCGTTGTTGTGGCTCTCCTCGATGAACGCGCCGAACGCCCGCATCGCGGCATCGCGGCGGGCGAGCGCACGCGGCCCGGCTGCCAGCACCTCGAC
>JBAUGM010000415.1:0-12262 GCA_049679725.1 Tepidisphaeraceae bacterium | reverse complement strand
ACCTCAGGATGACAGCTCTGCGCTTCTTGGCCAAGGATAAAGGACGAAGGCGGAAGGACGAAGCCGGGCGCGTTTTCGCGCCGTCCGTCCTTCCGCCTTCTGTCGGTCAAGCGGCTGGCCGCTTATTGCTTCAGCTCCGCGGTGAGCAGCTCGTCGATGGTCATGCCGACCTGCTCCTTGCCGCCGAACACCGTGCCCGTCTTGCCGCTGTCGACGCGCTTGACCAGGGCGTCGTACGCCTCGGCCGGCAGGGGGACGTACTTCACTTCCTTCACCAGATCCTCGGCGTTCTTCAGGTAGTAATCGGTGAACGTCTTGATGGCCGGCTTGTCCTTCATGCTCCTGGCGTTGACGTAGATGAAGATCGGCCGCGCCAGCGGGTTGTACGAGCCTTCCTTGACCGCCGCGGGGGACGGCTCGATCGCCTTACCCGCCTTGTTCACGATCGGGACCGCCTTGAGCTTGTCCTTGTTCTCGGCGAAGTAGGCGTAGCCGAAGTAGCCCAGCGCGCCCTTGTCGCCCGAGACGCCCTGCACGAGGATGTTGTCGTCCTCGCTGGCGGTGTAGTCGCCGCGACTGCTCTTGGCCTTGCCGACGACCGCTTCCGTGAAATACTCGAACGTGCCGGAGTCGCCCCCGGGCCCGTACAGCTTGAGCGGCACGTTCGGCCACTCCGGACGAATCTGGTTCCACGTCGTGACCTTGCCTTGCGCGTCCGGCGACCACATCTTCTTGAGATCCTCGACGGTCAGTTCCTTCACCCAGTCGTTGCTCGGGTTGATCACCACGGTCAGCGCGTCGAACGCGACGGGGATCTCGAGGTACTCGATGCCCGCCTTCTTCGCCTCCTCCATCTCCCCGCTCTTGATCGGACGCGAGGCGTTGGAGATGTCGGTTTCACCGCGGACGAACTTTTTAAAGCCCCCGCCCGTGCCGGACACGCCGACGGTCACCTTCGTGCCCGTGTTCTCCTTCTGGAACTCCTCGGCGACCGCTTCGGTGATGGGGTAGACGGTGCTGGACCCGTCGATCTTGATGTCCTGCTGTGCCGCCGCGACGCTCGCGCCCAGCGCCAAGACCGCAACCGCGGCCGTCTTCTTCAAGAGGCTGACCATCTTCTCTCCTTGCTTGAGGGATCTGCTTTCCGTTGATTCCGTTTCTTTGCCGCGCGGAGGGTAGGAGCCGATTGTTAGCGCCCGATTAACGTCTGCGTAAGCGGGGGTGAAATGTTAAGGCGAGCTCGACGGGAGAAGGAGAGCGGAAGAATCCCCGGGACTGCGCTGCGGTCGCAAAGCTCCCGCGCCACGCCCCGGGGCGTAGCGCGCAGCGCGGAGTTCCGGGGATCTTTCCGCCTTCAGTACCACTTTGCCCCCCGCGCCGATCCGCTATCTTCCCGTCATCATGCGCATCGGCATCATCGGATTCGGTCGGATCGGCGCGGAACACGCGGGATGGCTCGCCAAGGCGAACGGCATCGCCGCCATCGCCGTTGCGGACGTGACACCGGCGCGGCGCGAGCTGGCCATCTCGCGCGGCCTCCTGGCCTACGAAAGAATCGACGACCTCCTCGCCGATCGCGACATCGACGGTATCCTCGTCTCCTCCGCCACCGCGAACCACTTCGAACACGCCGCCGTCGCTCTATCGGCGGGCAAGCACGTGATGGTCGAGAAACCCATGGCCCTCGACCTGCCGCAGTCGGCGGAACTCGTGCGACGCGCCGAGGGCGCCAACCGCGTCCTCAGCGTCTTCCACAACCGGCGCTGGGACGTCGATTACCTGACCGTGCTCGACGCCGTGAAGGCGGGCCGCTTCGGCAAACTCATCAACGTCGAGAGCCGCATCGGGCAGTGGGCATCGTGTGTGGGGCCAGCCGCCAAAGAGTGGCGGCCCGGCTGGCGCAACGAAGCCAGCTTCGGCGGCGGGGGTTTATACGACTGGGGCAGCCATCTCATCGATCAGCTCTGGCAACTGATGCTCCCCGCCAAGCCCGTGCGCGTCTTCGCGCAGCTCCGCGGCAACGTCTGGACGAAAGACTGCGACGACTTCGCCCGCGTGTCGATCAACTTCGACGATGGCACGGCGGGGGGAAGCGGGAGGGGGGGCGCAGTCGCGGTCGTCGAGATCAACACGACGACGACGCGCCCGCTCCCGCGTTGGCACATCGACGGCACCGCCGGCTCGGCGGAGAGTCCGTTCAGCCTCAAGTTCGACCTGGACACCTGGTCACAGCTCGACTTCACGCCCGCCGACGCGCCGACGACGTCGCAACCACTTCCGCGCGCCAGGGGCGCGTTGTCCGAGTCGCAAATCTGGGAGCGTTTCGCCGCCGCGGTGAAGGGCGACGGTGAGCCCGCCGTGAGCGCCCAAAGCGTGCTCACGACGATGGCCCTGCTCGACGCGGCCCGCGAGAGCAGCCGTCGGAACGAGGTGATCAACGTCCGGGACACGCTTGCGTCGGTCGGCTAATGGGACGCAACTCGCACCAACCCGTCGCGGACAGGCTTGGCGCGGACGCCTCGAATCCCTCCCCGACCGGAGGCGTTGACCTTCAACCTTCGTCGCCCACCTCGCCTTTGCCCGCCGGCGCGGTCGTGGGTACGAGGCTGCGAAGCTTCAGGGCGCCGCGGACTTCGTCGACCGTGAACAACCGCTTTTCTCGGATGTCGCGCGCCACGGCGGCGACGCTCTGCGCCTGTCGCCGCAGTTCCGCGGCGAGCTGTTCCACCGGCGGCGAGCCCGCGAGTGGCGTAAGGTCGATCTTCCAGACGCCGTCGACGCGCCGCATCGTTGCCGCGGCGGGACCGGCGTCGTTTGTGCCCGTGGCGCGGTCGCCGTCGATCGTCCACTCCGTGATCACGTGACCGAACAAGTCGTCGCGCGGGTCGATGAGGCTGAACTCCATCGCCAGCGATTCGGTCCCTCCGATCTGCTGAGAAACCGTGCTGGTGAAGTCGTTCACCGCCAGCACCTGCTTGGCATGCGCCTCGGCCAGTTGCGCCGCGGACGCCGGCGGGCCATCGACGTGGTAGAAGCTCGCGGCGACGAGGACGTCACGCTCCTGGTACGCCAGCCCGAGCGACATCATTGCCCCGTGGATCGTCTTTGGGTCGAGTTGCCGCTTGTCGAGCTTCGGCGCGTCGAGCGGCGCTTCCCGCTGGTGTGGGAAGAGCACGTCGATCGCTTCGTGGATCGACGCGAACTTGCCGGCCTCGATGTCGGCGGCGAGTTTGGCGTAAGTCGCAGTCGTTGCGTCAGTGCGGGCAACCATCGCCTCGACCTCCCTGTGCCTGGCGCGCCGGAGCGGGTCGTACAGCCACTGCCCGTCGACCTGCCGCAGCGGCGAGGGTGCGCCCATGGCCGTCGTGCCGGGGCGGTGCCGGAGGATCGCGCGGTCGCCCTCGTAGTCCCAGTGCGCCTGCGGGGATTCGAGGTAGGAGTCCGGAAGCCGCAGCCCGCGGCGGACGTATGCCTTGATCGCCTCCTGCCGCCCCCATCGACTCCAAGCGGCGTGCCAGTAGCGGCGGCCGGCGATCATGGCGCGCGCGTACGCCAGGGCGAAGGTGTGAGCTGGGTCGTCCGGGACGATGACGCCGCCGGCGATGGCCGCCTCGTCCTCGCGCTCGATTGCGTCGACGAGCGTTCGCATGGCGGCCTGCGGCGTCGAGCGATCGACGACGGACGGGCTGGTCGTGGATGTCGCCGCTGCCGCGGGGCTCCCGATTGATGATATTGACAGGATCAGCACAAATGCGGCTGCGATTCCTGAGCCGGCAAGATACCGAGCATCCATGTCGCCTCCCACAAGTAAGTTTACCAGTGCTAACTTTCGTAGGCGAGGGAAAACTTGCCGCCTCGAATCGCTGTTTGACCGGCCCTCCGGGCCGCGTCGATGGATCCGGCGGCATAGAATTGACCGCGTGTGAACGCTTCACTAAGCTTCGGCCTTGATGCGGCCGGTTGCCGCAGCATTCCCGATCGTTCGTCGGTTTTTGCCTTCGTTCACCCACGTTCGTCCATGCGAAACGGAGACTGCCTTGGCTGTCTCGCTTGAGTTATTCGAAGAGTACGAGAAGAAGGAAAAGTGCGGCGTTTTCGGCGTCTGGGGCACGCCGGATGCCTCGCAACTGGTCTACCAGGGGCTCTTTGCGCAGCAACATCGCGGGCAGGAATCCGCCGGCATCGCGGTGTCGGATGGTGTCACGATCAACGGGCACACGGGGATGGGGCTGGTCAGCCAGGTCTTTCCGCCGCGACTATTAAGAGAAGAGCTTTGCGGCAATGCCGCGATCGGGCACGTGCGCTACTCGACGACCGGCTCGAGCAAGCTGTGCAACGCGCAGCCGCTGCTGCGGCAGTACGCGATGGGACCCGTGGCGGTGGCGCACAACGGCAACCTGATCAACGCCGCGCTGATTCGCGCGGAGTACGAGAAGCACGGGCATATCTTTCAGTCGACGACCGATACGGAAGTGATCGTCCACCTGCTCGCCAAACCCACGCACGTGGAGAAGCACGACCCGCTGCCGCACGTGCTCAAGCATCTGCAGGGCGCGTTCAGCCTGCTGTTTCTGTTCCCCGACCGGATCGAAGCCTGCCGCGACCCGTGGGGCGTGCGCCCGCTGGTGCTGGGCAAGACGCAGGAAGGGCAGTGGTGCGTGGCGAGCGAGACGTGCGCGTTCGACGCGATCGACGCGACGTTTATCCGCGAGGTCGAGCCGGGCGAGATCGTCCGCATCGATGACAACGGCCTGCACAGCCGCACGTTCGACAAGCCCGCCGATGACATGGCGCACTGCGTCTTCGAGCACGTCTACTTTGCCAACCCGGCGAGCAAGATCTTCGGCCAGAACGTGCACCTGGCGCGCATGGCGATGGGCAAGCAACTGGCGAAAGAATCGCCGGTCGAGGCCGATTATGTGATGCCCATGCCCGACTCCGGTCGCTCGGCGGCGCTGGGGTTCGCGCAGGAGTCGAAGATCCCGTTTAATGAGGGGATCGTCCCCAATCGTTTCGTCGGCCGGACGTTCATCCTGCCCGGGCAGGCGCAGCGCGACCGCGCGGTGGCGATGAAGCTGAACATCATCCCCGACGTGGTGGCCGGCAAGCGCGTGGTGATCGTCGAGGACTCGGTCGTTCGCGGCACGACGACGCGCTCGAAGATGCGCGCCCTCCGTCGCGCCGGCGCGAAGGAGATTCACCTTCGCGTCTCCTGCCCGCCCATTCGCCATCCGTGTTTCTACGGCATCGACTTCCCCACGAGCGAAGAGCTCATCGCCCACAACCGCACGGTCGAGCAGATCAAGGATTTCCTCGAGGTCGACAGCCTCGCCTACCTGTCGATGGACGGGCTGCTGAGCTGCATGCGCGAGCCGAAGGACAAGTACTGTACGGCGTGCTGGAGCGGGAACTACAAGATCCCGATCGACAACCCGCAGACGAAGTTCAGCTTCGAGCGGGATCAGTTGAAGATGTTTTGACCTGCGCCTCGCGCGCTTCAGGAAGTGGTGTTGAACGCAGAGGCGCAGAGGACGCAGAGGTAGGAAAGAGGGGGGAATCAGCTGTGACGCGGGCGCGGATGTGTTGCGTTCGTCTTCCTTCTCCTCTTACCTCTGCATCCTCTGCGTCTCTGCGTTCATCAGCTTTTTGCTTTGACGCTGATCGAGTTCGTTGCCGTCATGACATGAAATGTCTAGGGACCAACACGGCGGGACGCGACTGATTCCCGCAGGACGTCGAGGAAGGGCCGGCCCCACGTCGCCATCTGCGTTTCGAGGCGCTGGCTGCAGTCACAGCCGGAGCAGGCCCACGGCTCCTCGCCGGACTCGTCGCGGCAGCGGGTTCGGGCGTGGGCGTCCTGTACTTTGACCAGCTCGAAGAACTGCTCCCAGTACGGCCGCTCTTCGTCGAGCGGTTGGGCGCAGAAGCAGACTTCGACCCAGCGCGCGGTGCCGTCGTCGCACAGGCGGGCATCGCGCATGTTGCGGAGGTATTCCCCGCCCGCGACGGAGCCGCGGCCGAGGGTGCCGGCGTCGATGGCGCGCAGCAGGGCCGCTTCGCGACCGGGCTTCACCCGCGCTCGGACGAGGTAACGCATCAGGGGATAATAGGGATGAAGGCGGAGGGATGAAGGATGAAAGAAGAAAGGCTGGATGCCCCTCTTGGTTCATCCTTCATCCCTCTGCCTTCATCCCTACCCGACTACGGCACGATCGCGTCCGCCTCGATCTCGATCTGGGCGTCGGCATCGATCAGCTTCGTCACTTCGACGATCGACGTCGCCGGGCGGATGGTGGCGAAGACCTTGCCGTGCACCCCGGCCACTTCCTGCCACTTGCTCACGTCGGTGACGAACATGCGCGTGCGGATGACGTGCTCGATCGAGCCGCCCAGCGCTTCGATGGCGGCCTGGATGATCGCCAGCGAGCGGGCGGTCTGGTCGGCGAGGGAGGGGGAGTACGTCCCGTCGGCGTTAATTCCGACCGTGCCGGTGACGGCGATGACGTTCCCCATGCGGACGGCGCGGGAATAGCCCATCTTCGGCTCCCACGCGGAGCCGGAGCTGGCGCACTGGCGGCCGGACCGGTCGGTGACGGTGATCTTGATGTCGCTGGGCATGTTCGGCGGCTCCTGTAACGCGCGGGAGAGGGCGGCATGATAGCGGTGTTCAGCGGCGTCGCAACGAGCGCCCGAAGGGGTCGCGGCGCTTCCTTCTGTGCCGCCGTCGGCATACAATATGCGGGCGCCTGACTGAGCGGCCGGGCGGCTTGCGCCGACTCGTGCCGCGCGTGTGACGTCTTGCTGCCCGTCCGACCTTTGACGCCTTCTTTCCGTGAACAGGAACTCATGAGCACTCGAACCGCTTCCGCCGCCCCTCGCGCCGCCGCCGTCCCGATGCCGCCCCCCATTGATTACGATGGGTTGCTCGCCAAGCTCGGGCCGAAGGACCGGACGAACATCGAGCGGCACATCCTCGCCGCCGAGACCGAGCGCGATGTCGATCACGCGCGGATGTGGAAGCGCCTCGCCACGCACCTGATGACCCTCGCCGGCCACGCCGCCAAGACGACGGGGCAGCAGTCGATCCAGTTCTTCATCGCCGACGGCAAGTACCGCATGCAGGTCTTCGCGCTGGAGGACCTGCGCGACGGGAAGATCACGATCTATGCGGGCAACGCGCTCGAGGACGCCATCAAGGAGGGAGTCGTCACGCCGCCGCCGAAGAACGAACGCGAGGAGACGCACGCGTTCGCGATCCACCATGGCAAGGACAAGCTGATCCTCGAAGAGCTGGACGGCAAGACGCTCAACCCCGCGCCGTTCTACAAGGACATGCTCGGCTGGAACCGCAAGGCGATCCGCATTTCGCTGCTGACGACGTCGACGCCCGCGCAACTCGACGCGGCGGAGCAACTGTGCACGATCAGCGCGCGCAAGTGGCTGGCGAAAGCGGCGAAGGCGGAGTAGTCGCCGAGGCCGCATGACGGTCGCGTATCAGGAATGGCATCATCCTGAGAGCGTGTGAAGTTTTCAGTGGCATGGGCGTCTCGCCCATGCATCCCCGTTCGAAAACGCATGGGCGAGACACCCCTGCCACTAAAGATTCACAAACTCTGAGGCGAGTCTTGCGAGCCGAAGGATCTCGGGCTCACGGATTGTCCTTGAACCCGAGATCCCTCAGGTCGCTAAAGCTCCCATCGGGATGACGTGCAACGACTCGCGACGTTCATCGAAAAATGCGGAGTGCCGCGGCGAAAGAGCCCGCGAAGCGGGGTGCATCCCCAAGTCGCATTACTCGTCATCCGGAGGAGCTGGCTGCTGCCGCATCAGCGCCTTGTTCTCCATGTCATCGAACCGCCCGAGCTCGGGCGTAATCAACTGGAGCGACTCGCGCGTGTACTCCTTCGCCGCCTTCTCCACCGCGCTCATCATGTCGGTGAACACGTCCGGGTGGCGGTAGCTCGGCGCGGCCCGCATCATGCCCAGCAATTGCCGGCGATAGTTCAGCAGGTTGTTCTGCACCGGCATCTTGAAGTCGTTGGCGACGGCCGAGATCTTCTGTGACAGCGCGTCGAGGTCGCCCTTGTGGCACTTGATGAGCAGGTCGTAGAAGAACCGGCCGTGGCTGGCCTCGTCGGCGCCCATTCGGGTGAGGATCGCCTTGAGCAATGGTTCGTCGACGTCGCGCGCCAGCGCCCGGTAGTACAGGTGCGTCGCCTTCTCCTGGAGGGCCAGGTAGATGAAGCCGTCCACCATGTTCGTTTCGTACGGGAAGATGTAGGCCGTCTTGCGCTCGCGGAGCATGTCCATGTCCAGCTCGTCGCGCGAGACCAGGCCGGTCTTGGTCAGGTACAGCTCCAGCACGTGCGCGTGGCGGTCTTCCTCGGCCACCCAGCGGAAGGTGTAGTGCAGCGCTTGGCGATTCACGATGTACTGGTCGTCCGGGAGGTCTGGGTCGGTGGTAACGCGCAGGTACTCGGAGAGGTAGCCCGGCAGGTGGTCTTCAACGAACAGGACGGTTTTGACGGCGCCCCGCTGGACCTCGCTGAGCCGCTCCGGCCGCGCCAGGTCGCGCATGTTCTCTTCGCTGACGAGGTCGTACGGCGACCAGCCCATCCGGTCGGCGCGGCGAAGGTAGTCGTACAGAACCTCGTCGAGGACCCTCGGATTCGGGAACAGCGGCGGACGCCCGGATGGGACGGGTGA
Organism: Tepidisphaeraceae bacterium; assembly: GCA_049679725.1. Taxonomy (GTDB): domain Bacteria; phylum Planctomycetota; class Phycisphaerae; order Tepidisphaerales; family Tepidisphaeraceae; genus DASYWJ01. The sequence goes on along the minus strand of JBAUGM010000415.1, from coordinate 3,556 downwards.
TGTTTGGTCGTGCAAAAGGTCCTTCGAGCGGAAACGGCGCAAAAGAGGAATCGGACGGTATGACGCAACTCGCGATTGTACCGACAGTACGCTCGCGCGTATCCGCCGGTGCGCGCGGAAAAGCGAAAGAATCCCGCAATCTCGGAAAACGCGACGAAACAGGGGCGAGATGCCCCTGCTACGAATGGCCCAGCCGATTCTCGTCATCGACCTCGCGGGCGACGGGCGAGTCCACGGGATCCACCCCCACCCGCTTCACGCGCGGGCCGATGCGGCAGAAGACCTCGTAGGGGATCGTGTCCGCCCACTTCGCCAGTTGGTAGACGGACGCGTCGGAAAGCGGGTCGTTGTCAAGAATCGTCACCTCGTCGCCGATCGTCGCCGACGGGATGCTGCGCAGGTCGATCGTCGTCAGGTCCATGCTCACGCGCCCGACGACGGGACAGGGCTGGCCGTGAACCATCATCACGCCGCGGTTGGAGAACGCGCGGAGATAGCCGTCGGCATAACCGACGGGGACGAGCCCGATGCGCGTCGTGCGGTCGGCGCGCCACGTGTGGCCGTAGCCGACGCCGGTGTACGGCGGGATCTCGCGCACGCCCACGAGCGGGGCGGTCCACCTCATTACCGGGCGCAATGGGCGATCCATCGATGGCTTGAGCGTCGGGTCGATCCCGTACAGCCCGATGCCGGGGCGGACCATGTCCAGCGCCGCCGCGGGGACGAAAAACGCGCCCGCGGAGTTCGCGGCGTGGCGCATCACCCGGCCGGTCAGTGATCCGGTCAACTCGTTGAATCGCTGCAACTGCTCGGCGGCGAAGCCGTCGTGTACGTCCTCGGCCGTCGCGAAGTGCGTGCAGACGCCCGCCAGTCGCAACGATGGCCACGCGTTCACTTTCTCCAGCAGTTCCGATGCGCGCGACACCCCCACGCCCGAGCGGGCGAGGCCGGTGTCGATCATGACCTGCACCATCGCGCGCTTGCCGATGGACGAGGCGATGCGCGCGACGTCGTCGGCGGCGCTCTTGCCGCAGAGGGTGAGGATCCAGCCGCTGCGGATCGCCAGTTCCAGCGCTGCGCGTTGTCCGCCGAGGAAGGCGTTTTCGACGGGTTGGAAGACCAGGATCGGGGCGCCCGTGGCGGGCAGGAGGGCCGCCTCGTCGATCGTCGCGACGGCCAGCGCGTCCACCGCGGGGGCGCCGGCCCCTTTGCCGGCGAAGTTGCACAGCGCGTCCGCGACGATCGCGCCGCCGTGCCCGTAACCATCGGCCTTGATCATCGCGCACAGCTTCGTCCCCGCCGGCAGCGCCCGGCGAAAGAGGCCGACGTTGTGCAGCAGCGCCGATCGCGAGATCAGCACGCGAGGGTCGGATTGGGTCGTTCGGGACGGCATTTTCTCTTGTCCCTCTCCCTGCTGTACCCAGGGAGAGGGTTAGGTTGAGGGCCTGACTTCGATCTTGCCGTCTTCGGCGTTCGATGTTGGATGTTCGATGTTCGCCTTAATTCGAATCAAGACGAACATCGAACATCGAACATCCAACGCCGAACATCGAATGAAAGCCCCAGGAAGCAGGCCCTCACCCCGGCCCTCTCCCGGAGTACCGGTAGAGGGGGAAAGAGAGAGCGCACCGCGTCCGATAACTTCATCGGCCATTGTGCTTGTACGGCTGTAGCCCGAATCCCGATAATGCGCGGTATGAGCTCGCTCCCGCAACCCCTCCCGCCGGTGCCGGTCCAGCCCATCATGTATTCCGCGCCCGTCGCCCAGCGCCCGGGGTTGATTACCGCCATCGGCGTGATCAGCATCATCGTCGGGAGCCTGGGGCTGCTGTTCAACGGCATCGCCGGGCTGCAGGCGTTCGGGCTGATGATGGTTTCGAACATGACCAAGACGATGGCCGCCAGCCAGAAAGCCGCCGCCGCGGTCGCGACGGCGCCGCCGGCGGTCGTCGATCCGCTATCGATGCCGCAACCGGACCGGCAGAACGTCGTGCGCGGATTGGCGATGGTCCGGCCGATCACCAAACCCCGCCGCGAGCAGCTCGATGCGCTGCTGACCAAGTCCGGCCGGCAGATCTACCGATTGACTGCGCCGCACCTCACCGCGGAGGTCGTCCGCCAGAGTGTCACCGAGCACGGACAGTTCCCCGACGCCAAGGGCGGCGAAGGGCCCGATTTCTTCGTCATCGGCGAGGGTCGCATCGAGCTGGCGGACGATCACGCCAAGTTCGTCCCCGGCGACGGCCGCGAGACGATCCGCGTCAGCGCCGCCGACGTCGGCGAGCAGGCGAACTGGCGCGCCGGGCTCACGCCACAGCAGGTCAAGGGTATCGTCGACAAGGTCGAGCAGCAGGCGGGGACGCCGCTGTCGGCGGCGCAGAAGTCAAAGCTCGACCTCATGCTGAACAGCCCGACGCAGGGATTCTTCACCCCCGCGGCCACCATCCCCGAGGTGACGTCGCAGATTCAGTCCGTCTCGATGTTCAACACCGGAAACGGCGGATCGCAGCTCATGCTCTCGACCCCGCAGGGCATGCTGACGCTCGACGACAAGGGAAACACGGTCAACAGCACAACGTGGGGCGCCGGCGCCCCGGGTGGCGTCGCGTTCGCGGCCGGCCCGACGTTCAACGTCAACATGACGGCCGCGATCGTCGCGATCGCCACCGCGCTGGCGAGCGCGTGTTTGGCGATCTACCTGCTGGTGATCGGCATCATGGTTCTCCGCCAGCACCCGCGCGGCGCTCGGCTGCACAAGATCTACGCGTGGATCAAGATCCCGCTCGCCATCGCGGGCGGGATTGCGTGGGTCGTGCTGTGGACGGGCATCATCGTCGGCAGCGCCCCGGCGAATGCGCCGCGCGCGGTGATGCCCACGATCATCACCGGCTCGATCATCGCGGTGGTGGTGGGATGCATCTATCCGATCGCGCTGCTGCTGGCGCTGCGGGCGAAATCGGTGCGCGAGTATTACGCAACAGTGCAGTAGCGCGAATCGCAATCAAGGCTCGCGCTCGTCATCCTGAGGTACTCCGAAGGATCTCGGGGTCGAGTGGTGTGGCTTTTGCGCCCGAGATCCTTCGGAGTACCTCAGGATGACGCGCAGCGCGCATTCTTGTGCTGGTGGCGCCCTACTTCTGCCGGAAGACGATCCGCCCCTTCGTCAGGTCGTACGGCGAGAGCTCGACCTTCACGCGATCCCCCGGGAGGATGCGGATGAAGTGCTTGCGCATCTTGCCGGAGACGATGCCGAGGATTTCCTTGTCCGAGCCGTCCAGGCGGAGCTTGAACATGGCATTGGGCAACGCCTGAGAGACGGTTGCTTCGATCTCGATGGGCTCGGACTTGGCCACGCACACGCTCCGGAAAACACTCAGGAAAACGGGGATTCGAACGACGAACCGGGCATGGTACGCGCAAACCCCCTCGGGAACAAGCGAACCGGACGCCTGTGTTGTAACGCAGCCAGGGCGATCGCATGTGGACACTCCCGTAGGGGCGAACCTTGTGTTCGCCCGCATTTCGGATGCGCAGCAAAGGGCGAACACAAGGTTCG
>JBAUGM010000414.1:0-11976 GCA_049679725.1 Tepidisphaeraceae bacterium | reverse complement strand
CCCCTACAGAAGGGCGGACATGCGATTGCCCTGAGGGCGAGGCTCCCGCCGAGCCGCAGTTCTCGTCAAAACACGGCTCGGCGGGTATCATCGCGGGCCAGCCATGGGGAACGGTTCAGCCGAGCGGCGGCCCGACGTCCACTTCCTCGCGCGCCGCCCCGCCGTCCTGACGGCGGGGCTGTTCATGGTGGGGATTGCGGTTCACAACCTCCTGCCGGCGCGGCCGCTCATCACGCTCGTCCTGCTCGGCATCACGCTGATCGGCGCCGCCCTCCTGTTCCGTCGCCCACTTTGGAGTTGCCTCGCGATCGCGCTGGCGGTGTTCATCGGCGGCATCGCCAGCGCCCAGTCCGCGGCGTGCTTCTTCCCGCGCGATCACATCAGCGCCTTCGCCGCTGACGAACCGCGATTGGCCATGGTCGAGATGGAATTGATCCAGCCGCCGCGCGTCATCACGACGCCGCCCGGCGCACAGCGCCCGCTGCCCCCCAAGCAGGTCACGACCGGCCGTGTGACGCGCATCAAGACATGGACCGGCTGGGTGGACGCGCGCGGCGACGTGCTCGTACAGATCCTCCAGCCGCACCCGCGGCTCTCCGTCGGGCAGACCGTGCGCATCCTCGGCCTGCTGCAGCGCCCCGCGCCCGCGATGAACCCCGGGCAGTTCGACTGGGCGAAGTACTACCGCGAGCAGCGCATCCTCGCGTCGGTGCAGATCCCCGAGGCGGGCAACATCGACATGCTCGGGGAACCCCAACCCTCGATGCTCGATCGACTCAGGGAGAGGACCAGGCGGCTGTTAGCCGCGGGCTTTTCGGCGGAGCGGTCACTCGATCACGCGCTGCTGCGCGCGATCCTGTTGGGCGACAGCGATCCCGAGCTCCGCGACATCACCGAGCAGTTCAAGCGCACCGGCACGAGCCACCACCTCGCCATCAGCGGCATGCACATCGCCGTGCTGGGCGGCTTCGTTCTGCTCATCTGCCGGCTGCTGCGACTCGCGCCGCGCACGTCCGTCGCCGTAATGCTCTGCTTCGTCGTGCTCTACGGGTTGGTCGCGCTGCCATCGCCGCCCGTCGTGCGATCGGTGGCGCTGTGCGTGGCGTTCGGGCTGGGTCTGGTGATGCGCCGATCGGTCGACGCGATGCAGTTGCTGGCCGTCAGCGTGCTGGCGATGCTCGTTTACCACCCGCTGGACCTGTTCAACGCGGGGTTTCAACTCAGCTTCGGCACGGTGCTCGCGCTGGTGATCTTCACGGGACCGTTCCTGAAGTTCCTGCGCGACCAGGTGAAGGACGAGGACGCCGAAGCGCTGGCCACGCTGCGCCGGCCGCACTGGTCGCTGGCGTGGTGGCGATGGCAGGAGCAGGCGCTGCTGCGCATCTTCGCCGGTGCGGTCGTCGCGTGGGTCGCGTCGATGCCGCTGATCGCGCTGCACTTTGAGCAGCTCAACACGTGGGCCGTCTTCGCGGGGATCGTGTTGGCGCCGGTCGTTTTCCTCGCGCTGCTCGGCGGGCTGTTCAAGGTCGTGCTGACGCTGCTCTGGCCGAGCCTCGCAAGCACGTGGGCAGCGATGGCGGGCGAGCCGATCGCATGGATGCGGTGGGTGGTCGAACAACTGACGCTGCTGCCCGGCAGCGCCATCCCGCTCCCCGCGCCACCGGTCTGGATGGTCTTCGCGTTCTACGTGCTCCTGCTGCTCGCGACGGCGCCGTGTCCCCTGCCGTCGCTGAAGTGGGGCGCTCGATGCGCGCCGATCACCGCCTGCGCGACGATCCTGCTCGTCCCATTCCACACGCAGCTCGCCGAGCTCCAGCCCGGCCGCGAGGAATTGCGCGTCACGTTCCTGCACGTCGGCGCCGGCCAGTGCGCCGTCGTCGAGCCGCCGTCGGGACGGACGGTTCTACTCGACGCGGGCTCGACGAGCCTCTTCGACCTCCTCCCCAAGTGTATCGGCCCCTACCTCCGCCACCGCGGGCGGACGGAGATCGACACGATCTTCATCAGCCATGCCAACTACGACCACTTCAGCGCCGTCGCCGACGTCGCGACCGCGTACGACGTGCGCGAGGTGCTGGTCGGCGCGCAGTTCCGCGAGCACGCGCGCGACAACCCGCCCGCCGAGGCGATGCTCGCCGCGCTCGACCGGTTGGAGCGCCCGCCCCGCGCCGTCACGCCCGGCGATCGCCTCCCGCTCGGCCGCGAGACGTTCATCGAAGTCCTCTGGCCCCCGCCCGCGGCGCAACTCGACGCCAACAACGCGTCCGTCGTCTTCCGCCTCGCGCATGGCCCCCGCTCGATCCTCTTCACCGGCGACATCCAGGACGACGCCATGCGCGAGCTGCTCAGAACGCCCGAGTTCCTCAAGTCCGATATCCTCATCGCCCCCCACCACGGCAGTTCCGAATCGCTCACGGATGAATTCGTCGCCGCCGTCAATCCGACGTCGATCATCTCGTCGAACGACCGCACGCTCTCGCAGAAGCAGGTGCGCTTCGAAAGGATGATCGGCGGCGCCACGCTCTATCGCACGAATGACTGCGGCGCGATCACAGTCACGCTTCACCTGAGCGGCGGCATGCGCATCGACCCCTTCCTGCAACCGCGACCCGGCGCAGAAGCGCAATGATGCGGCAAATGTTGATCGCCCGGTCGACACGGCTACACTGTCGATCGAGCCGCGACGGATCCCCCGGAGAAGGTCCCCCCCCTCCTTCTCCAACCGTTCGCGGCTCTTTTTTTCGCCATCATCGTGCAAGGCAAGAAGATGAACCCCGATCTCAACCGGCTCGCGAAATACGATGCGTTCAACGAAGGCGCCGCCGCGGTCGCCAACACGCTCATGGGGCACCTTCGGCGGCACGGGCGCAAGGGCGAAGTGACCCACACGATCGGGCACCTGGTGAACCGCATCACGCGATCGATCGAATCGCTGACGCTGCTGTTCAGGAAGAACCCAAAGGACGCCGAACTGGACGGCGCGTCCATCCTGCGGACGGTTTACGACGCGCACCTTCAGGTCCTCTACATCCTCGACGACCCCGAGCCGCGGGCGAAACTGTACGCCGACTTCTTCAACGTCGAGTGGCACAAGTTCCGCGAGATGATCGACCGCAGGCCCGAAGGGTTGTTCAAACTCGTGGCGAAGAGCCCGAACCGCGCGAAGACGGAGCCGGCGAACGACGCCAACTTCCGTCGGGTCGAAGCGGAGTACCGAAGGCCGGACGGCAGCTATCGCCAGAACTGGTATCGCGGCACGCCACGGGATCTGGCGCGCCGGGTTGGCTACGAAGGCGAGTTCCTGGTTCTCTCGCGGCTCTTAAACCCCATCGTTCACTCGTCCGCGTTCGGCTTGTTCAGCCCAACGCAGATGAACGGCGACGGCATGGTTTCTCTCGCCTGGGACGTGCTCTTCCGGTGCATGGGCAAGACGCTGGAGTACGAGGGGATCCTGTCCAAGGTGGACTCCGAGGTGGCCGCGAACGTGTTGAAGCCGACGTACAAGCCCGTCTTCGAGGTGGACGATGCGATGCTCGAACACTTTCGACAGGAAGCGTTCGAAGACGACTAAACAGTCGACCATGATTCTCGAACATTCGCGAGGTTGTCATCCTGAGGTGCTCCGAAGGATCTCGACCGTCGATTGCGGGAGATCCTTTGGAGTACCTCAGGATGACAGTTGCCGAAGGTGTTCAAGATTTGCGCGCTTCTATCTAGCTCGCGTCAAGGTTTCGCCGGCTGCGTCGTTGTGCCGCCTCGCGCCGCGATGGCGGCGGCCTGGCCCTGCCGCGCGAAATCGATCGACTCGGCCAGCACGCGCGCCGTCTCCTGCGGCGCGTGGAATCCCATCGAATTCTCCGCGTTGACGAAGTCGAGCCGCCACTGCGCCCGCCGCTGGAGGGCGAGCAGCGGCGCCAGTTGCTGGGGCGTCATTCCGGATTGCTTCGCCAGGGTGACCGCGTCGAGCATGTCGGTCAGGGCGATGCCGGCGCGCTGCATGAGGTCGTGCGTGCGGTTCTGGATCGCCTCCACGCGCGCCTTCAGCTCGGACTCCGGAAACGGGTGACAGGTCTGGCAGGAGCGGTTGATCATCAGCAGCGGGCTGCGGACGTGGTGATCGCTGACCTTCGCGGCCCCGGCGCGCGTGTAGGGCATGTGGCAGTCGGCGCACGACACCCCGCTGCGCGCGTGGATGCCCTGGCTCCACGTTTCAAACTCCGGGTGCTGCGCCTTGAGCACCTCCGCGCCGGTCTCGGCGTGTACCCAGTCGTAGAACCGGTGGCCGTCGGGGAACGTGGTGCTGTCATAGAACGATTCGATCTGCTCGACCTTCAGGCCGTTGCCCCACGGGAAGAACATCGTCGTCCTCGGGCCGCAGTAGTACTCGACGTGGCACTGGGCGCAGGCGAAGGATCGCATCTCCTGCCGCGTCGCGTCGACGTTCGGATCGTACAACTGCTTGCGGCTGCCCTCGCGCCAGCGCTGGATGCTCGGCAGGTGCGGAACGGGGGCGTCGCTCTGGGCAAGCAGGCGGATGCCGTTGACGAACCCCGGCCGCGTCACGCGGAGTTCCATCGACCTGGGGTCGTGGCAATCGACGCACGAAACCGGATGCGCCTTGCCCGCGTGTGCGGCCAGCGCCTCCTGCGTGGTCGGCGCGGCGGACGACGACGATACCTTCGGCGACGCCGTTTCCGACGCTCCCGCTCTTGATTCCGCCGACCCGTCCGGCGTCTTCGACAGCTCGGCGTACGCCTCGACGTACGGCACGGTGCTCAGCTGCTCAAACCCCTTCATGACGGCCGGCCAGTCGAATCCCTGCGCGTCGGCAAGCGTCTTGCCGATCTGCTCGAGCCCGATGCGGCGGTACGTCGGGATGATGGACGCGTGACAGTGCAGACACGCGCCGGGCTGCGGTCGCTCCTTGATGCGAAGCGTCTGCTGCTGGTCGTAGAGCATGTACGCGTGACCGCGGCGCTCGCGGAAGTCGAGCGCGAACGCGTAGCCGGCGAACATGCGCTTCAGCCACGGGTCCGTCGCAAGGCGCGAATCGGGCGGCGTTCCCTCGCTCCCGCCGTACTGCGTGTGCGTGACGTCGACCGTCCGCCGATACCCGTCGAACTGCTGCGGCCAGTTCGTGCCCCACACGGCGGGGTCGGTGGTGTTGTCGTCGACCTCGACGAGCCGCACCCAGGGGCTCTTCGCCTCCTGCTTGCGGTCGAAGATCGACGTCAGCAGCGCCACCGCCGCGAACGCCAGGGCCGCACAGATCAGCATGACGAGCACGAACGCGGTCGTCGTCATGCGCCGGCGCGGTTGCGGGGGTTGCTCGGCTTCGCTCATGGCTGTTCTCCTCGGATCCACGCGTCGAACCGCGCGCCGTGCCCCACGCCGCGGTGGCAGTGGACGCAACTCATCGCGCCCTTCGCGGTCGTGCTGCCGGCGACGAGGTCGTGCACGAAATCGCCGTGGCAGCGGATGCAGCTCGCCTGCAGGATGGCGGCGTTCTTCGGCTTGATCATGATCGGGTCGTGGAAATCCATGAACGTGAACCCCTTGGAGTGCCGGAACCCGTTCTCCGCCTTGGCGAGGTATTTCGGGATGAACGAGTGCGGCAGGTGGCAGTCGACGCAGACGGCCGCCTGGTGGTGACCGGCCTTGGTCCAGGAGTCGTACTGATCGTTCATGACATGGCAGTTCGCGCAGCCGATGGGGTTGGCCGAGAAGTAGCTGAGGCCTTCGCCGTAATCGAACGTGAACGAGCCGACGCCGACGAGCGTGCCGAATGCGCACGCCAGCGAGAGTGCCCGCTTGCCGAGTAGCCGGTGCACGACGAGATGCCTCCGTGTCCCCAACGCATGTATCGCAGGATCGCGGATGGCGTGCAACGTCTTTTCTGAGCCGAATTCCGCCTTCGCGTAGACCTACGCGAAGGTCTGCGCATCCGCCGACCCAAGCGTCGGGCGGCGCTTGTGCCAGTTGGTGGCGGATTCGAACATGCGCGCGGCGCGGAGGAGCTTTTCTTCGCCGAACGCGGGGCCGAGCAGTTGCAGGCCGATGGGGAGCGGCTTGGCGGGCTCGGTGGAGCCGGCGGGCGCGGCCGGTTGCGTGAAGCCGCACGGGAGACTGATGCCGGCGATACCGGCGATGTTGCACGTCACGGTGAACACGTCGCACAGGTACATCTGCAGCGGATCGCCCGTCTTCTCGCCGGCCTTGAAGGCGGGCATCGGGCTCGTGGGCGAGAGGATCACGTCGCACTGTTTGAACGCGTTGACGAAGTCCTGCGTGATCAGGTTGCGCATGCGCAGCGCGCTGACGTAGTACGCGTCGTAATAGCCGCTGGAGAGCGCGTACGTGCCGATCATGATGCGCCGCTTGACCTCTTCGCCGAATCCCTCGGCTCGGCTGCGCGAGAAGAGCTCGACGATGTCCTTCACGGTTTCGCTCGTGCGGTGGCCGAAGTGGACGCCGTCGTAGCGCGCGAGGTTGCTCGACGCCTCGCACGGCGCGATGACGTAGTACGCCGCGATCCCGTACTCCGTGTGCGGCAGCGAGACGTCGACGATCGTGGCGCCCATCTCCCGGTAGATCTCGACCGCGCGGTCGACGGCCGCCTTGACTTGCGGGTCCGTGCCTTCGAGCTGGAACTCCCGCGCGATGCCGATGCGCAGCCCCTCGACCGGTCGGTCGAGGTTCGCGAGGTAATCGGGCACGGGCGCGTCGACGCTCGTGGAGTCCTTCGGGTCGTGGCCGGCGATGACGTTCAGGAGCAGCGCGTTGTCGGCGACGGTCCAGCCGAAGGGGCCGACCTGGTCGAGCGAGCTGGCGAAGGCGACGAGGCCGTAGCGGCTGACGCGGCCGTAGGTGGGCTTCAATCCGACGACGCCGCACATCGCGGCGGGCTGGCGGATGGAGCCGCCGGTGTCGGAGCCGATGGACGCGGCGCACATGCCCGCCGCCAGCGCCGCGGCACTGCCGCCGGAGCTGCCGCCGGGGATGCGGTCGGTGTCCCACGGGTTGCGCGTCGTGCGGAACGCGCTGTTCTCCGTCGAGCTGCCCATCGCGAACTCGTCCAGGTTCGTCTTGCCGATGATGACCGCCCCGGCCGCCTCGAGCCGCTGGATGACGGTGGCGTCGTAGGGCGCGCGGAAGTTCTCGAGCATCTTCGACGAGCAGGTCGTCGTGCCCCACGACGTGCAGAGATTGTCCTTGATGGCGATGGGAACCCCCGCGAGCGGGCCGGTGCGCAGGCCGTCATCCACTTCCTTGGCGACGACCAGCGCGCGGGCGGCGTCGGTGCTGTTGAAGGCCTGGATCGACTGGTCAATCGCCGCGACGCGCGCCAGCGCCTGCCGCGTGAGCTCGGTTGCGGAGATGTCACGGTTGCGGATCGCATCTCGCGCGGTGATGAGTGTATCGAACGAAAGCATGCGACGGGCAAGGGTATGAGTGATGCGAGGAAAGTCAAAGCGACGCGCGGTGCGGATCGCGCGGATATCCGTCAGCGCGGACTCGCGCGTTCGATCGCGAACACCATCGCGGGGATTTCACCCACCTTGACGTCCTTCTCGTGGCGCATCCCGCTCTTGATCGCGACGCGCTGCGACGCGAGGTTGCCCGGTTGGACCAGCGAGATCAGCCGGTCGAAGCCGAGTCGGCCGAAGCCGTAGTCGCGGATGGCGCGGGCGGCTTCGGTGGCGTAGCCGTGCCCCCAACAGCGCTTGGCGAACAGGTAGCCGACCTCGACTTCCTTCCGCCCGTCCAGATCCCACGCCAGGAGCCCGCACCGGCCGATCAGGCGGCGGGTCTGCTTGTCGATCGTGGCCCAGAGGGAGAAGTGCGCATCCCGCTCGATCGCTCGGCGCAGCTGCGGCAAGCGCTGGAGTGTGACCTCGTCCCACGCGCGCTCGCCGTCGGCGATCCAGAAGGTCATGAGCCGCTGCGTCTGCTCTCGCGTCTTGGGGGCGCCGTTGCCGATGTAGCGCATCACGTCCGGGTCGGCCATCATCGCGGCGAGCGCGTCGAGGTCTTCCCACTCGAGGTGGCGGAGAATGAGGCGGTCGGTTTCGAGGACGATGGCGCTCATGCGCGACGTGAAAGGCGGAACACGAATCGACACGAATTGACACGAATCTGCACACATGAAATCAAATCAGAACTAATTTGCTGTTCATTCGTGTGCATTCGTGAAGATTCGTGTGGATTCGTGTTCCGCATCTGCTCGAGACGAACACAGCTATCCCGTGGAGTCTTCGTCGCCCCCGATGACCTTGGGGACCTTGAAGAACGGTCCGTCGGTCTCCGGGGCATTCTGGAGGACTCGCTCGATCGGGAGCGCGGGGCCGGGATGATCATCGCGGAGGACGTTGTGCAGCGGCAGCGCGTGGGCGAGGGGCTCGACGCCGGCGACGTCGACCTGCCCGATCTTCTTCACGTAGCCGAGGATCGACTCGAGTTGACTCGCGAGGCGATCAAGCTGGGCATCGTCGAGGGCGAGGCGGGCGAGTTTGGCGACCTTGCGGACGTCGGCGGGGGTGATGATTTTGGCGTCGTCGGGCATGGAGCGAGCTTCTTACTCGAAATTCCCCGCCCGCTGAAGCGGGCTCGCCAACGAACTAACACGCCCACGACGGATAGCGTCGCGGGCGTGCAGAGGAATCGATGTTAGACCCGAACCTACGCCGCGGCGGCTTCGCGCTTGCGGCGGACGGGCTTGACGATCATGCCGTTGCGGATCGCCTTGGTGCTGACCTTGATCCGCACGATCTTGCCGTTCACGACGGCGCGGACCTTCTGGATGTTCGGCTTGAACTTGCGGGCGGTGACCCCGGTCACCTTCGTGCCCACGCCGCCGAGGTACTTGGCCTTGCCGCGGTGGGTAACCTGGTTGCCGAAAGTCGTCTTTTTACCGGTGAAATAGCAAACGCGTGGCATAACAAGGACCTCGAGAATCCCCGGAAATGGGGGCGTGGCACTCTATCAGGGGTGCGGCGGACTTTCAAGCCGCGCGGCGTGGGCGGGACGAGGAAATGACAAGAGCCCCGGGGTTCTTCCCGGGGCTCCTGGTCAGTTGTCAGAATGTCGAACCTGAGTCGTCATGCGCCCCCGGGGCATGGTTACTGCCCCACGCGGGTGCTCAGCAGCGGGAACTGCTTGCGCTCCTGTTCCTTGGCGATGATGATCGTCGGCTTGACGAGGATGAGCAGGACCTGCTCGTCCTTGGCCATCGAGCGGTTGGTGAACAGTCGCTTGAGGAACGGGATCTTGGAGAGGACGGGCACGCCCGCCTCGCGCTCGACCTCGCCCGCCAGGGTCTGCCCGCCGAGCAAGAGCGTGCCGCCGTCGGGGACGGTGACCGTCGTGCGGACCTGGGTGGTTTCCACGATGGGTTGTTGGATGACGCCGGTCGCGATGCCCGCGCTCGGGTCCGTGGTGTCGTCATCGCCTGTAACCTGGGCGGCGCTCTGTATGGTGAAGGGCCTCAGGTCCACCAGGCGCGACAGCGTTGGGCGGAGGGTGAGCGTGACGTACTTGCGATCGGAGCTGACGGTGCCGGTGACGTCGAGCAGGATGCCGCTGGGAACGATCGCGATATCGGGATCGAAGGCGACCGCGCGGGTGCCGACGACCGGTTCGAGATCGCTGACGTAGGCCGTCTGCGTGCCGACGACCACGTAACCGCGTTGTCCGTTGGACAAGGTGACGCGCGGGGCGGTGACGACGGTGGTGTTGATGTTGGCCTGCGTGGCGCGGACGAGGAACGTGACGGCGAAGTTGTCCAGGTACGTGCCGGAGATGCCCAGCGCGCCGACGCCGGTCGAAAGTGGGTCATCCGGGTCGACGGTTCCCGGCGAAATGTTGCCGATGCTGCCCGGGACGCCGGTGATGGGGTTGGCCGTGAAGATGGCGGAGTTGCTGCTGACCGGGATCGGGCTCCACTTGTCATCGATGTCAGCGTCGGTGTTGAAGGTGAAGTCAACGTCAACGCCGATGTCTTCGAGGAAGTTCCGCTGGACGGTGAGGAAGCGGGTTTCGACGGTGATCTGGATTGACTGGCTCTCGCGGAGCTGTTCGAGCAGGCCGGTCAGGGCGCGGTGGTTCTCCGGCGTCTGGTTGACGATCAGGTTGCCGCCGAGCACGCGGATGGAGCCGACCGACCCGCCGGCCTCGCGCCAGCTATCGGGGTCGACCGTTTCCTGGATGAGCTCGGTGATTTCGGTGATGAGGGCCTGTCGGTCGGTGGCTTCTTCCTCGGTGCCGCCCTGCCCGCCGAAGAGGCTCTGCCCACCGCCCCCGCCGCCGCCCCGGCCGGCCTGAGTGGTCTGCTGGAGCTGGAAGTCCGGGGCGTCGTCGAAGTCGGGGATCTCGATGATGAGATCGCGGATGTCGTAGACGCGGGTGAGGGTGTTCTGGGCGAGGTCGGTCTCGGTGGAGATCGTGATGACGCCTTCGTCGATCGTGTAGCCGAGGTTGACGGTGCCGCCGCCGACGTCGGCGAGGATGGTGTCCAGGGCCTTGGAGAACTTGATGTTGCGGAGCCGTGCGGTGACCGGGGCGGCGCGATCCACGCCTTCGGCCTCCAGCGCGCGCCAGTTGACGAAGATGTTCGCCCCGGTGATGTCGCGCAGGGCGTCGACGACATCGGTGAAGGGGATGTTGTCGAGCTTGAGCTCAGGGAGCGGGCGGTCGAGCAGGAGCTGGGTCGCCGCGTCGGTGCCGCCCCCGCCGATCTCGCCCGACGTCGTCTGGTCGCGCAGCTCGGAGATGTCCGGCCAGTTGGTCGGGTAGCGCAGGATGTCGTCGTACGGAATCTTCATTTCCTCGGCGGCGTTCAACTGCTTGGAGAGCTGGCGGCTCTGTTCCTCGCGGTGGCGACGCTGAACCTGGATCACCGACTTGTCCTCAACGAGGGGACGGATGCCGGTGGCGTAGTCGTTCGTCGGGTCGATGGTGAGGATCTGGTCGATGACGCCCATCGCCTCGCTGTAGCGCGTCTCGGCCACGAGCTCGTTGGCGTTGCGCGTGAGGTCCGCCACGGTGCGGCGGCGCTGCGCGGCTTCCTGCTCCTGGGCGACCAGGATGGCCTTGCGGATGCCCTCCTGCTCGTTGGTGGCTTGCGCGACGCGGTAGTCGCGTTCGGCGGCGTTCACCTGCGTCTGCGTCTGCTCGATGCGCTGACGGAACTGGCGGTTCTCGGCTTCCGTGAAGACCTGCGGGTTCAGGTTGGTCGCGACGCGCGCCCGCTCCAGCGCGGCCTGTGCGGTGGTGAAGTCGTTGGCGCTGATGGCCTGCTGCACGTCCCCCAGCGAGTTGTTGACCGTGAAGGTGACTTCCTGGCGCGTGAGCTCGATGGTTTCCTGCTGGCGGTCGATCAGGTTGCTCCCGCCCGTGCCGCGGCCGGTCAGTGCTGCCACTTCGCTGACGCCTGAGGCGGCTTGCGCGTTGTTCGGGTCGAGCCGTTGGGCCTCGCTGTACTTGTCGAGCGCCTCGGGGTAGCGCCCTGCTTGCTGCGCGGCGCGCGCCTGCTCGACGAGCTGGCGGGCCTCGGCGGCGTTCTGCTCGGCGCGGATTTTGTCGAGCTGCGCGGTGGCTTCAAGGTCTTGCTGAGGCGACGCCGGCGCCGCGGGCTGCTCCGCTTGCGCGACGACCGCGACCGGCGCGACCACCGCCGCCGGGGCAACCGCTTCCGGCGCCGCGACTGCTTCGGGCTGAGGCGTCGACGACTGCGCCATCATCTGGGCGCGCTTGGTCGCCTTCGCGGCGTCAGCCTGTTCCTTGCGGTCCATGCGCGCGAGGATGACCGATGGCTTGTCCTCGAACAGGCCCGGCTTGTAGCCGGCCTGCATCGCGATCGAAAGGTTCTTGCGCGCCTCGATCCAATCGCCCTTCTTGTACTGATCGCGACCCTTGAGGTACGCGCGGCGAGGGCTGATGGTCGGGGCGGGGGCGGCTTCCGCGGCGGGCGCTTCGGGC
>JBAUGM010000413.1:0-14119 GCA_049679725.1 Tepidisphaeraceae bacterium | reverse complement strand
GATCCTTCGGAGTACCTCAGGATGACAAGCTGGCGCGGCCACAAAGATGAGTTGCACCCACCTCAAAGGGGTGATGACAAGCGAATTGCAATCCCGACTGAGGGACGTAACCTGTCGTTGTTTGCCGCACGTCTGGGGCAGACCGAAGGCGGATGAAGAACACGCGCAACGCCATCCTGCGGACGCTTCTGGCCGGTTTCCTGGCGCTGCTGCCGCTGGTGCTGACGGCAACGCTCGTCGGGTGGGTCGCGGGGATCATCTACCGATACATCGGCCCGGGCAGCGTGCTCGGAAGGTTGTTCGCCGCCATCGGGCTGGCGTTCGTGGCCAACCCGATCACCGCTTACCTGCTCGGCACGCTGCTCCTGCTCGTCTGCATCTACTTCATCGGCATCCTGGTTCAATCGCGCCTGAAGGGGTGGTTCACCGCCCTGCTCGACCGCACGCTGCGCCCGCTGCCGCTGATCGGCAGCGTGTACGATGTGACCGATCGCTTCATCGGAATGTTCTCGCGGGAGAAGGACACCGACCATAGCGCGATGAGCCCCGTGTGGTGCTTCTTCGGCGGCGACGGTGGGACGGCGGTGCTCGCGCTGCTGCCCAACCCGCACCCGCTGATCATCGGCGACGAGCCGTACCACGTGATCCTCGTGCCGACGGCGCCCGTGCCGGTGGGCGGCGGGCTGCTCTTCGTGCCCGCCCGCTGGGTCAAGCCCGCGGGGTTCGGCATCGAAGGGTTGACGAGCCTGTACGTGTCGATGGGCATCACGATGCCCAAGACGCTGACCGCCGGCCTCGCGTCGCCCCCCGCGCCCCCCGCCCCGCCAGGCGATGGCGACCCGCAACCTCGCGCCGAATCGCTCACGTGAACGCGCGGCGCGCTGCGGGCCCGTTCGGGAGGGCGAGGCTCCGCCCGAGCTGTCTTTGTTTCGCGTCCGGACACCGCCTGCGAGCGTGTGCGTGCGTGGGCATGCGCATCGCTTGCCCAGATCGCCAACCGTGCGCATTTGTCGTGACGATCGCGCAAAAGGAGTTAGGGCAATCCCGCCGGAAGGCGGATTATTTTCGCGCATTTTTCGGGGGTTTCTGCGCGATCACGAGAACGTCGTGCGCGATTGTCATGACGATCGCGCACGGTTTGGCTGGGGGTGGGACGCTCGGTTTGCGCGTGCGTCTTCCGCTTGCGGCTTCGCGGATCAGGCGCTGTCGATCCGCGACGCCGCGCTCGACTGAGCTCGTCGAAGTCAAGCGGCGCTCTTTGACAAGTCGGCGTGTCCGAGGATGCCCGAGGATGCCCGATCTCGGCCGCGCGATGTGCGGGAATGTGCGGGAATGTGCGGGAATGTGCAGGAATGTTCAGTCGAACGCGAGAAATGCGAAACGAAGCCAAGAGCGCCCAGACCGCCGCGAAGACGAGCGTCGCGGGGAGGTCAAATCGCGCTCTGGCGGGATGTCCAAGCCACGGGGCGCGTTGACGCCCGTTTACCTCAGTTGACCGTTGTTGACCTGGGTTAACCGAATGACGCGATGTGCGGAACGAACCCAATTGCACGGCGCGACCCGCGCGGCGGGTCAGCTCGCGACCACGCGGCTCATCGTGAAGATCGGGAGCAACAGCGCCAGCGCCACGCCGCCGATGATGACGCCCATGATGATGATCATCGCCGGCTCGATGTAGCGCGTGAGCTCGGAGATCTGTTCCTTCAGCTCCTGCTCGGCGTAGCCGGAGACCTGCTCCATGACGGACGCGAGCTTTCCGCTCTTCTCCCCGCTGTGGAGCATCTGCGAGATGCCGCGGGGGACGAGCGAACTCTGGAACAGCGGCTCGGAGAGCTGCTTGCCGGTCTGGATCTGCTCGGAAACCTTGCCCCACAGCTCGCGGTAGTAGGTGTTGCCGCACAGGTCCTGGGCGGTGCCGACGGCGTCGACGAGGTTCACGCCGGCGGAGGCCATCGTGCCCACCATGCGCAGCGTGCGCGCCAGGTGCAGCTTGCGATACATCGGGCCGATCATCGGGACGTTGATCTGGATCCAGTGCCCGACGCGCGCGCCGCCTTCGGTGGAGAAGTAGAAGAACCCGATGACGCCGGCGGTGGCGAGGGCGGCGATGAGCGCCATCCAGTGCCCGACGAGGAACTCGCTCATGCCCATCAGGATCTTCGTCGGCATCGGGAGCGCGGCGCCCTTGCCCGCGTAGATCGAGGTGAACTTCGGCAGGACGAAGGCGAGGAGGAACGTCGTCGTGAGGACGGCGAACGAGAGCATGATGCCCGGGTACGTCAGCGCGCCCTTCACTTTGCGGAGGATCTCGGCCTCGTCCTTGAGGTACGTGTTCGCACGGATGAGCAGCTTGGACATCATGCCGCTCTTCTCGCTCGCCTTGATCAGCGCAACGTACAGGCGCGGAAAGCTCTTGGGGTGTCGGCCCAGCGCGGAGCTGAAGTCGCTGCCGCCCTGCACGGCGTGGGCGATGTCCTCGACGAGTTTCCTGACGTTCGGCTTCTCGCACTGCACGGCGATGCAGTCGAGCGCTTCGCTGAGCGTGACGCCGGTCTCGACCATGATCGCCAACTGCGTGGAGAACTGGATGACATCGTTGCGCGGGATCTTGATGCCGGCTTGCGCCGGCCCGGTCGAAGCGGAGGCGTCGGCGCCGCCCTGCCCCGTGGCGCCTTCACCCGCCAAGTGCACGGCCGTCGGGTACTTGCCCTCGGCGCGCAGCATCTTCGACGCCTCGGCGATCGAAGCGGCAACGAGCGTCCCGTTCACCGGGGCGCCGGAACCGTCGCGGGCTGTGTACGTGAACGAAGGCATAGTTGCTAGTTGCTAGTTGCTAGTTGTCAGTTGCCAGTTGCTGTCTTCACTAGCAACTAGCAACTAGCAACTGACAACTAGCAACTTGTCTCCTTACGTCGTCGCCCGATACACCTCTTCGAGCGTCGTGATGCCCGCCTTGACCTTTTCCACGCCGTCGACGCGGAGCGTCTTCATGCCCAGCGACTTGGCGATCTCGCGAATCTCGTTGAGCGTGGCGCCCTGGCTGATGCGCTCGGTCATGGTGTCATCGGGCACGAGCAATTCGTAGATGCCGATCCGGCCCATGAACCCGAGGTTTCGGCAGCGCGAGCAGCCCTTGGGGCGGTACAGGCTCGAGACTTCGCCGGCAGCCTTCTCGATCTGCCGGCGCTCGTTCGGCGAGGCGTCGTACGGTTCGCGGCAGTTCTGGCAGAGCTTGCGGACGAGCCGCTGCGCGAGCACGCCGCAGACGGTGGCGCCGACGAGGTACGGCTCGATGCCGAGGTTGAACAGGCGCGTGATCGCGCCGGGGGCGTCGTTCGTGTGCAGCGTGCTGAGCACGAGATGCCCGGTGAGCGCCGCCTGCGTCGCGAGCTTGGCGGTCTCGGCGTCGCGGATTTCGCCGACCATCATGATGTCCGGGTCCTGACGCAGCAGCGCCCGCAGCGCGTTGGGGAAGCCGAAGCCGGCCTTCTCGTTCACCTGGAACTGGTTGACGCCGTTCAGCGCGTACTCGACGGGGTCCTCGACAGTGCAGATGTTCGTGTCGTCGGCGTTGAGCTCCTGGAGGACCGCGTACAGCGTCGTGCTCTTGCCGGAGCCCGTCGGGCCGGTGACGAGGACGATCCCGTTGGGCATGGCGATGAGCTTGCGCCACTGCTTGAGCGTCTCGTAGCCGAAACCGAGCTTCTCGAGGTTGACGGAGGCCTTGTCGTTGTCGATCACGCGGATCACGCACTTCTCGCCGTGCTTGCCCGGCATGGTGCTGATGCGCAGGTCGATGGGCCGCTTGTCCATGAGCACGTGGATGCCGCCGTCCTGCGGGAGGCGGCGCTCGGAGATGTCGAGCCCGGCCATGATCTTGATGCGGCTGGTGACGGCGGCGCTCATCTGGTGCGGCGGGCGGAGCTTCTCGGTGAGCCGGCCGTCGATGCGGTAGCGAATGCGCAGGTAGCCGTCGCCCGGCTCGATGTGAATGTCGCTGGCCGCCTCCTTGACGGCGTTGTAGATGCAGTAGTTGACGAGCTTGATGACCGGCGAATCACCCGCGGCCTGCTCGAGGTTGGCGATGTCCTGGACCTTGACGGTCTCGATCAACGCGAACTCTTCGGGCTGAACCTCCTCGATGATGTCGTCGATGACGAACACCTTGTCGTTGGGGAGGTACGCCTGGAGCGTCGCCTTGATGTCGCGCGTCGTCGCCGCGACGACCTGAACCTGGTAGCCGCTGAGCCGCTCGATCTCTTCGAGCAGGAAGACGTTGGCCGGCTCGGGGACGGCGACGGTGAGCACGCCCTCGACGAAGAACAGCGGGAGGACCTGGTGCTTCTCGAGGAACTCTTTGGGCAGGACGGAGATGACCTTCGGGTCCGCGATCTTCGGGCTGACGCGCGCGTAGGGGACGCCGTAGGCCTGCGCCAGCGCCTCGGTGATCTGGTCTTCCGTGCAGATGCGGAGCTCGACGAGGACCTCGCCGAGCAGCTTCTGGTGGTTGCTGCGCTTCTGCTCGTCGAGCGCGCGCTCGAGCTGCTCGGGCTTGATGAGGCCCTTGTTCAGCAGGAGCTGGCCGAGAGGTTTTCGTTGCAGGGTGGCGATCATTTCAACACCGTGACGGGGTGACGGGGTGACGGAGTAAAGCTAACTGTTTCCCACTCCGTCACTCCGTCACTCCCCACTCCGTCACCTCATGGTTTTCAGCGCCGCCGCCAGATCCGCCTGACACTCGAACCGGTGCTCCAGCCGCGTGATCTCGAGGATCTTGCGGACGTTCTCGTCGAGATTGGCGAGCTTCACCTGGCCGAACAGTTCTTCGGCCTTGCGCTTGATCCACAGCAGCGTCTCGAGGCCTTCGCTGTCGACGAAGCCGGCCTTCTCGAAGTCGACGACGAAGTTCACGATCTGCTTCTGATCGATGTGCTCCTCGACGGCCTTGCGCGCCTGGGCCGTGTTCTCGGCGACGAAGTCGCCGGCGGGAGCGATGACGCAGACCGAGTTGTACTCTTCGCACTTGATGGCCATGTTCCATACCGTGACGGGGTGACGGAGTGACGGGGTGACGGAGTAGAAGACAGTTCTCTCTTACTCCGTCACTCCGTCACTCCCCACTCCGTCACCTCCTCTACGCGACTCGGAGCGTCTGCGACAGTTCCGCCAATCGCTTGGTCTGTTCCTGGTGGTTGCGGATCAGCTCGCGGAGCTGATCGCCGCTGATCTGGAGAAACGCCTCGGTCAGCCGCGGGTCAAACTGCGTGCCCGAGCAGCGGCGGATCTCCGTCAGCGCGACCTCCAGCGGCAGCGCCTTGCGGTA
This sequence comes from Tepidisphaeraceae bacterium, assembly GCA_049679725.1. Taxonomy (GTDB): domain Bacteria; phylum Planctomycetota; class Phycisphaerae; order Tepidisphaerales; family Tepidisphaeraceae; genus DASYWJ01. The sequence goes on along the minus strand of JBAUGM010000413.1, from coordinate 8,796 downwards.
CGTGCGGCTGCTCGTCATCGCGTCGAAGCAATCCGCCAGGCAGATGATCCGCCCCATCAGCGGGACGTCCTCCCCCGCCAGGCCACTGGGATAACCCTTGCCGTCGTAGCGCTCGTGGTGGTGCATCACGCCGGGGATGATGTCCTTGATCTGCTTGATGTCCTGAAGGATCCGCGCGCCGATCTCCGGGTGCTTCTTGATCTGCTCGAATTCCTCTGGCGTGAGCCGGCCGGTCTTCTGGAGCACCGCTTCGGGCACGCCGATCTTGCCGACGTCGTGGAGCAGGCCGGCCATGTAGACGCGCTCGACGTGTTGATCGGTCAGCTTGGCCTGCTGCGCGAGGTGCCGGCTGAGCAGCGCAACGCGCTCGGAGTGGCCGCAGGTGTACGCGTCCTTCGCGTCAACCGCGCTCGTAAGGCTGTGCAGCAGGCCCATCATGAGGCCGTGCACATCGTCGAACAGCATCGCGTTTTCGAGGTAGATCGCCGACTCGTTGGCGATCGAGTTGAGCAGCTTGCTGTCGACGGAATCGAACTCCCCGCCCGTCGTCTTGTCGATGCCGAACATCACCCCGAGCACCTGATCCTGGCGCTGGAGTGGGACGGCGATGAGCTGTTTGGCGTACTCGCCGAGCCAGGCGAAGTGCTTGTCGCGCGCCAGGTCGTTGACGAGCAGCGCGCTCTTGCGCTCGCAGAGCACCTTGGTCAGTTGGTCGGCAAGGCGGTGGACCTTCCCCGGCGGGAGGCTCAGGGCGCCGTAGAGCACGGGCTCCTGCTGGTGGATGCTGTCGAGCAGCGACACGCCCATGCCGCGGACGTTCATGACGCCCATGACGTCGAGGCACGCGCCCTTGAAGAAGTCGCTGGCGCGGCGGTTGATCTTCATGCCGCCGCTGATCTGGTAGATCAGGCTCAATTCTTCGTACGTGTTGGCGAGCTGGCCGGAGAGGGAATCGAGCTCGGTCTCGAGTCCGCAGACGCGCACCTGGTCGCGGATCATGCCGTGCAGCAGGCGCGCCTGGCGGAGGATCGTCTCATCGGAATAGGTCGAGAGCGTCTCGCCCTGCTGGCTGAGCCAGATGCCATCGATGCCGAGGCGGCTGCAGACGCGGACGACGTCTTCGCTGAGGCGGAAGCTCGACGCCTTCCCCGCAAGCAGGAGCACGCCGGCGACCTTCCGCTTCTCCACGTACGGGAACGCCGCGAGCGTGACGCCCGGGAGCACGTTCCAGACTTCGACCGACGACGCCGCGGTGAGCGCGCCGATTTTCTGGCGCAGGCCCTGGTCGGACGGCTCGGCGTATTGGATCATGGGAAGGACGAAGCGCTGGAAGAACAGCCCGCACGCGGCGTCCTGATAGGCGATGGAGCCATCGGCGCGCAACATCAACTGGAACAACCCGCCCGGGCGAAAGCGGGTCGCCAGATTGTCCAACACCGCCACCGGCAACGCCGCGGCGGGCGCGGCGCCGTCCTTCGTCGTCGCGGCGGTTGCTGGATTGTCCATCATCTTCAACATCTGCGGCCTCGTCGTGCCCCGGCGAATTCAACCTGCTCAGGCAGCGGCGCCCGACAACACTTCTTCAACCGTCGACAGCAAATGCCGCGGACTGAACGGCTTGCTCAACATCCGCAAGATCCCGCTTTGCTCCGTGTCCGCCGGCTCGAGGTTGTAGCCTCGCGCCGTCAGCATGATGGCGGGAATGTGCGTGGTGGCCGGGTCCTGCTTCAGCTTGCGGCAAAGCTCGAGGCCAGAGAGCTGCGGCATGTGGTAGTCGGTGATGAGCAGGTCCGGCTTCTCCTGCTGCGCGATCTCCAGCGCTTCCTGCCCGTCGCGCGCGGTAAGCACGCGGTAGCCCGCGTTCTTCAACTTCAGCGACACGACGTGCAGGATGTGGCTTTCGTCGTCGGCGACAAGGATGGTTCGTTCGTTCATTACTGACCTCACGTACGTCATTGGTCACTTGTCACTTGTCAGGGAGAAAGAAGGCCGCGCTCTTTCCCTGACAAGTGACAAGTGACCAGTGACATCCCTCACTCACACAAATCCAACTCAAACCCAAACGCACTGCCCTTCCCCACCTGGCTCTCCACGAAGATCCGCCCCTTGTGGACGGTCTCGACAATGTGCTTCACGAGAGACAGGCCCAGGCCTGTCCCCTTCGCCATGCGGTTATTTGCCTCGGCCCTGTAGAACTTATCGAACACAAACGGGAGGTCCTTGGGTGGAATCCCAACGCCCGTGTCGCAAATGCGGGTGATCACCTTTCGCTTGGCCTCGTCGACCTGCGTCAGGATCGAGATCTCGCCGCCCTCGGGCGTGTACTTCACCGCATTACTGAGCAGGTTGAGCACCGCCTGGTACAGCATGTCCTTGTCCGCGAGCGTCTGATAAAAGACCGGCGGGAGCTGGTCCTTCACCGTGATCTGCTTGCCCTTCGCCTGCGGCGCGATCACCTCGATCGCCTCCTTCAGGATGACGGCCAGGCTCTGCGGCTGCTTGTTGATCTTCACCAGGCCCGACTCGATACGGCTGATGTTCAGGATGTTGTCGATCAGGCGCGAGAGACGGTTGGCCTCGTTCTGGATCACCTCGTAGAACTCGCGCGTCGTCTTCTCGTCGTCGGCCTCGCCGTCGATGAGCATCTCGACGTACGCCTTGATGCTGGCCAGCGGCGTGCGCAGCTCGTGGGAGACGTTGGAGACGAAGTCGTTCTTCATCTCCGCGACTTCCTTCTCCTTGGTCATGTCGTGGAGGACGGCGACAACGCCGGCGGGCTGCTCGCGCTGGTCGGCGACGCAGGAGAGCGTGATCTTGAACGTGCGGTCGCCCAGCCCCGTCTTCAACTTGTGCTCGACGATGCGGCGGCCGCCCTTCGTGTCGCTCTGGCGCATCTCGCGGATCAGCTCGACCACTTTCGCGTCCGAGAGGACGCGGTCGATCGGCGACCGCCCCACCGTCTCCAGGTCGAAAGAGAACGCGCGGGCGGCGGCTTCGTTGGCGAGGACCAGATCATCAAACGGATCCGTGACGAGCACCGCATCGGAGATGCTGTAGATGATCGCCTCGGCGTGCTGGCGCTGGGCGGTGGCGACCTTGAGCTGGATCTCGATTTCCTTGACCCGCAGCGCCGCATCGGACATCGCGCGCTCGGCGACGGCGACGAGCTCGTTCATCGCGCTGGTGACGGCGGTCGCGTCGGAGCTGGGGGCGTCGAGCGGGCGGAGCGGGCCGCCCGCCGCGAGCTTGTTGAGCTGCGCGATGACGGCAATGCGATCCCGCCGGCCCTTGAGCATCGCCATGACCCCCGCCGTCGCCGCGAGGAGGAACATCACCGCCGACGCGCGTTCGGTCATCTCGGCGTGCGTGCGCGGCGCCACCAGCGCGTGCCGCCCGAACAGCGCCAGCCCGCCGCCGATGAACGTGATCATCAGCCACAGGAGGAGGTTGCCCCTACGAACCCGCATCGCGCACCCGCTCCGCATTTCCCACCGGAAGACACACACACGCCTCTACCCCCCCCTCGCCCTGTACTCAGGGAGAGGGGACAATCGCTCAGTCGTTGAGGTTGACCGACGCCATGAACCTGGACGCCATCTCGTCGTTCGGCTTCAGCCGCAGGGCCTTGCTGTAGTACTCGATGGCTTGTTCGGATTTGCCCATGCGCTCCAGGGCGTAGCCCACCATGCAGAGGCTGACGGTGTCGCCCTGGTCGAGCGCGCTGGCCTTGCGGAACGCGGGCAGCGCCTCGGCCAGGCGGTTCTGGCGCAGCCGCATGTAGCCGAGCATCAGGTGCGCCTCGCTGTTGTCGGGCGCGATCGAGAGCGCTTTCTTCAGCGACATCTCGGCGCGCTTCTGATCGTTGAGCTGGATCGCCGCCTTGGCGTGGCTGAGCCACATGCCGGCGGCCGACGGGGCGAGGTTGGTCGCGGTCTCGAACGTCGAGCGCGCCTCGCGGAACTGACCGAGGTGGAGCTGGCACTCGCCCATCGCGGCGAACAGGTCGGCGCGCTGCGAGTAGGGCTCGTGCTTGGTCAGCCGGGCGAGGGAGTCGGCGGCATCGCGGTACTGCCCGGCGTAGAACATCGCCAGCGCCAGGTGCTCCCGGATGCCCAGGTCATCGGTCGCCAGGATGCTCGCCTGCCGGAGCATGTCGACGGCCTCGCGGTAGCGGTGCTGCTGGACGAACAGCTGCCCCACCGCTTCGCGGATCGTCGCGCTGTTCTCGAAATAGATGACCTTCTCCTGCAGGAGTGTGAGCGCCTCGGGCGACTTGTCCATCGCAACGAGCATTTCCGCCCGCGCCATGACGTATGCCAGCTCGGTCGGCGCCTTGTCGCTGGCAGCCTTGTAGAAGTTGTGCGCCATCTCCGGCTTCTGCCAGCGCTGGTGGATGACGCCGCTGAGGTACTCCGCCTCGGCGTTCTTCGGCGCCGCGGCGCGGGCGAGCTTGAGGTCCGCCTCGGCCGCCTCGAGCTGACCCTGCTCGACGTTGAGCTTGGCGGAGAGGATGCGCAGCGGCGCGTGCTCCGGATCGAGCGTGAGCGCCTCGTTCACGGTCTGGCGGCTCTTGTCGAAGTTTCCGGTCGCGAACTGGTCGTTCGCCAGGCTGTACAAGACGCCTGCACGGGTCCGGTTCCACTGCGCCTTGGCGAGCTCCTTCTGCGTCGGCTTCTTCGGGCCGCTCTGGCACCCGGCCATCAGGAGGATCGCGAGAAAGGCACAGCACTGGAGGGCGGTTCGCATGAGTCAACTCCGTCAAATGGCCGACGTCCGGACGCGGTGCGCGATGGCACCTCATTGATCTTCGGCGAGAAGCTGGGGGGAGTTAACCAATTGCGCGGGCTATCACGTCAGGTGAATGCGCGTCCCGCGACCGATTATCGGACGCGACGACGCCGCCCGTGCCAGGCACGGGCGGCGTCATCGAGAGCCCGTCATCGGAATGATAATCGCCGACTTTTAGACGCGCTCTCAGATCGCCACTTCATCCACCGACAAGCTCGTCCCGCCGAGCGTGTTGTAGGTGAAGACGATCGTGTCGTTGGTGGTGAGGCTGTCCGTGGGGTTGCCGAACGCCGCGCTGACGTTTCGCCCGCCGTTCGTCTGCAGGGTCGTCAGGGCGAACGTGTTCGGCGTCGTCCCCTCGGTCGCGCGGACGACGGAACCGCTCTTCTTGTCGAAGTAGACGATGTTCGCCTTGTCGTTGGCGGGGTTGTACCAGAGGTTGCTGCTCAATCCGGTCGCCCCGGTGGTGGCGACGTTGAGCCCGGTCCAGGTTCCCGAAACGCGGAACGCGTAGCGGAGGTTCGCGGGACCCGCGTCATAGAACGTGATCCCCGGCTCGGTGACGGACGTCACCTTGAATGCCAGCGAGATGCCCGCCGCCCCGCCGGTCGTCGTCTGCACGATGGCCGTGCTGAACGTATTGATCGACGACGAGGTCTGCTCGGCGTACTTCACGCGGGAGTTGGTCGTGCTCTCATAGGCGATGCCCCAGCGCCCGTTCGTCGGGTTGATCGCCAGGCTCGTGTGCCGGCCGACGTCGCCGGCGGAGTCGATCGTGTACTTGTTGGTCCAGTTCGTCCCGCCGCTGAGCCCGTGCGCCAGCTTCAGGTTGTCGCCGGTGCCGTCGTAGTAGCTGATGAGCGGTGTGCCGTTGCTCTGAAACGCCAGCGACGTGTAGAGCGAGACGACCGTGTCGACTTCCTGGAGCGTCCAGGTCGCGACCTTCTTCGCGTACTTCAGCGAGGAGTTCGTCGCGTCGTAGTACGAAATGCCGACAGTGCCATCGGACGCGACCGCGATGGAGCAATAGCTTCCGACGTCGCCGGCGGAGTCGATCAGGACGGACGGCCCCCAGTCGCCGCCCGCGGCCTTGGTGGCATAGCGGAGGTTCTTGCCCACCGAGTCGTAGTAGGCCATGTGGACCGTGCCGTCGGCCGCGTAGGCGACGTCGTTCCAGTCGACGGCGTTTCCGAAGGTGGCGTCGCAGAAGCGTCGCGATTCGAGGATTTCGAGCATCGATCGATCGTCGAGGGTGGTAGATCGGTAGCGCATACCTCTCCCGAAAACGTCAGGGGTGAACGCGCGAGACGCGCGTGCGGCACAAACATCGTGCAGCACGCGCGCCCGCGGGCCGGTGAACTTCTCCCGGCGCGTTACTTCGACTCGGCCTCGCCGAAGGCCTCGATCTCTTCGACCGGGAGTTCGGTCACGGCCGTCTCAGCAGCGGGCTGAGTGGAGGGGGCGGCGGCCGCGACTTCCGACTCGACCTCGGTGGCGTAGGCTTCCATCACTTCGGCGCTGGCCTCGGGGACGGCGGCGGAAGGCTGCGTGGCGGGCGCTTCGGCGGCAGCCACGAGGGGCTGGGTCGCCGGGGCGGCGATCGCCACCGCGGGCTTCGTCGTCGGCTCGGCGGCCGAGAGGATAACCTGCGTCGACGGCTGCGTCGACGGCGCCGTGTCCGCCAGCATCGCCTTGCTGACGAAGGTGCGGATCGAGCTGCTGTCGGACGTCGTCACTTCCTTGCCCGTCAGCTCCTGCTTCAGCTCGATCGCCTCGAGCATCTTCGGGTTCAGGTTGGTGGCGCAGTTCAGGTGCCACAGCGCCGACTTGCGATCCGGGCGGTCCTTGGACAGCTCGCGCTTGGCCGCCTCGTATGACGACTCGGCGAGGCGCTCGCGGCCGAACCACATCATGCCGCGGCGGGTGCCGACGCGGAGCTGCTCCGTGCGCTTCATCTCCGCTTCCGCCAGCTCGCTCATCGCGTTGTCATCCTTCACGATGTGCGGGGTGAGCAGGACGATCACCTCTTCGCGAACCGTGCGGTCACGCGTCGAGCGGAACGCCGCCCCGACGATCGGGATGTTCCCGAGGAACGGCACCTGGCTGCGGTTGACCGCGCTGCTCTCGCGGAACAGACCGCCGATCACGATCGTGTGCCCGTCCTTGACCATCACGTTGCTGGAGATCTCGGTCGTGCTCTTGCTGGGCAGGCCGTTCGCCTTGACTTCACCCGCGGAGTCTTCCGGGTGGATCTCCATGCGGATGTACCCGTCGGCGGCGATGTAGGGGCGGAAGATCAGCCGCGTGCCGGTCTTGAGCGTCTCCACCGTTTCGGAGGTCGTGGTCTCGGTGGTGGTGGTCGTCTTATAGCCGTCCTCGTTACCCACGAAGATCTCGCCCTTTTGCTTGTTGAGGGTGAGGACCTTGGGGTTGGCGAGGATGGTGGTGTCGGTCGTCTGCTCCAGGGCATTGAGGAAGACGCCGATGTTGTTGCTCACGAACCCGAGGCGCAGGCCGCCGTTGGGGACGTTGTTCGTGAAGCCGCTGTTGCCGCCTGCGAAGCCGTCGTCGAGCACCTCGCCGGCGCCGGGGTTGTTGATGATGCCGCCGCTGATCGCGTCGCCCGGGCTGCTGCCGACCGCGTTCACGCCGTTGAAGTCGACGCCGCCGAGGACGGCGAAGTCGATGCCGAACGCGTTGTCCTCGTTGAGGACGGCGCGGCAGATGACGGCCTCGAGCAGGATCTGCTGCGGGCGCTTGTCGATCTCATCGAGGATCTGCTTCACGCGCTCGAGGTTTTCCGGGTAGTCGGTGACGACGAGGATGTCGTCGGATGCATGGTCGTTGCCGCCCAGCCCGCTCGTGCCGCTCTCGATGCCGCTCAGGGCGGGCGTGGTGACGACCGCCTGGCCGGCGCCGCTCATGACCGGCTTGATCATGTTCTGCGCGTTCAGCGCGGGCGTGTAGTACACGCGGAAGACGCGGGTCTGCATGCGCAGCTCCGCCTTCTCGATCTCCGCCAGCTCCTTGGTCGTGTAGACGTAGATGAAGTTGCCCTTCTCGCGGTAGGCGTAGCCGTTGGCGTGAAGGACGGCGTCGAGCGCCTCGCGGACGGTCACGTCGTAGAGGTTGGCGGTGACGTTGCCGCGGACTTCCTTGCTGGGGAGGATGTTCTTCTGCGTCTGCAGCGAGAGCATGCGGAGCACTTCGACGAGGTTCGCGTCGTTGACGTGAATCTCGACGGTGCCGGCGTCGCTGACGACGACTTCGGAGCTGCTGACGCTCTTGCCCTCGCCGGCGTCGGCGGCGGGCTTGCTGGTCGGCTGGCTGGTCGCGAAGGGATCGCTCTCTTCGAGCAGCTTCACGTCAGTGCCGCCCGTCTGCGGGGCGAGCATTGCCCGTTCCCCCGCAAGTGCCGTGCTCGCCTGATTGGAATAAACGGACGATGCGGCCAAAAAAATAAGACCGGCGGTCTTTGTCCACGTGCGCATTGCTGTATCTCCTCGTCTCTGCCCGCCGGTGGGCGGGACGGGAGGATCGCCACAAGGGCGCCTCCACGAACTTGGGCATCGTCGCTACTGTTTCATCGGAATCTCGAGCTTGATGCCCTCGCGCTCGACGATGATCCGCCGCGCCTCAATACGGAGGACGCGGAACCCCGCGACGACGCTTCCTTCTCCCACCATCTCGCCGCGGATGACCGCCGATGGCACGGCGCTCATCACAATCGTCTGTGGCCGCAACTGCTCGGCCTCGATCCGCAGATTCTCGGCACGAATCTGCTTCTGTTTTCTTTGATCGGCTTGAGAGGAGAGCGACTTTGCCAGTTCATCCCAAAATCCGTCGTCGACCCGCGCCGCAGGGGCCGCAGGACGGCCTCCCGGCTGGGCGTACTCGTCGATTTGAAGGGTAAAGAGGTTTCTGACGACTGGGCTGACGGGCGCGCTGCGCCACTGCGCCATCGCGGCGCCACCCCCGGCGGCACGGACGGCCGGCCGGACGCGCGCG
>JBAUGM010000412.1:0-2977 GCA_049679725.1 Tepidisphaeraceae bacterium | reverse complement strand
CCCTGTCGCTGCGCCACAACCTGCGACGCAGGCGTCGCAACTACACGGGAGTGCGCTACTTCATTTCCGCGCCTGCACCGCCGCCGGGAGCTTCGCGGCGACGATGGCGCGCTTCGGCTTGGCGGTTTCGTTCTCGCTGTCGAAGATCAGGAACGTGCCGTTGAGCTGCACCTCGATCGACGTTGTGCCCGACCCCTCGAACGCCACGCGCACCTCCGCGGGCTGGAGCACCCAGCGACGGCCCTCCAGGAAGATGCCGTACGGCGAGTCGTCGCGCTCGCTGCTGGGGGCGCGGTAGTTCATCGCCATCCCGTTCAGCTCCTTCGGGTCGGCCGCGTCGAGCTCGATCTGGAGGTAGAAGCTGTTGCCGTCGTAGTTGGCGTCGAGCGCCGCGCCTTTGGGATCGTCGCTGAACAGCCGGGCGACGAGCTTCCCGTCGGCCTCGTCGAAGCGCACCCGCGCGGGCGGGAAGAGGACGAGGTTGCCGTCGATGTTGATGAGCGATTCCGCCGCCTGCGTCGTCGCGGGAGAGGTGGTGGTCGTGGGCGATGTCGTCGGGACGTCGTCGCCATCGTACGTCGAGTTCGTGGTGGGGCGCGTGCCCGTGTTGCCGGGCGTGTCCTGATCCGCGCGATCGCAACCGCCAAGCAGCGCGGCGACGGTCAGCAACACTCCGGCCCAGCGTCGACTCATCGCTGTCTCTCTCCCACTCCGGTGCGACATCCTCATCATGAATCCCCGGGGCCCGCGGAAAGCCCCACGGGCGGAGTATACCATAGGGAAATGACGCACGTTGCCGTCGCCATCCCGGCCGAGAATGACCTGCTCTGCGAGGGGTGCGGGTACACGCTCAACGGCCTGCCGGACGATTCCAACTGCCCGGAATGCGGGAAGCCGATCGCGGAGAGCACCGGCGTCGGGCGACGCGAGCCGCCGGCGTGGGAGGCGATCGATTCGTCGCGCGTCCGCGCGTTTTTCACGACGACGGCGGCGGTGCTTTTTCGCCCGACGCATTTTTATCGGACGCTTGCCACCCGGCGAGACACGCGGCGGGCGCTCGTGTTCGCGCGCGTCCATTGGATCGTCGCCGCCGCGCTATTTGGGACCGCGGCCACCGTGCACACCGAGTGGTTTCTCAACATCGGCGGATACACGATCCGCCCGCATCGCTACGTGATCCCGTTCGTGATCATCGCCGCCCTCACCTATGTTGCATTGGCGGGCACGACGGCGCTGGCCGCGCGGCTCACGCACTGGGAGGCGAGCTACCGCGGGCTGCGAATGCCGCTCGCGGTCGTGAAGCGCGGGCTCTACTACCACGCCGCGCACTACCTGCCCGTCGGGCTCGTCGCCGCCATCACCGTCGTCGCGTTCGTCTGGCTCCTCTCGCGCGGCGCACTGGGCGTCACGTGGTACACGCGTTACCTCTACATCCTCAGCGCCGAAGTCATCCTCGGCGCGCTCTACCTCTTCAAGACGTATTGGATCGGAATGCGGAATATGATGTTCGCGAACAGGTAGGGGTCAGGGGCAAGGGGCAAGCGAAGAGAAGAGGCAGAGGAGTTCGCAACGTGTCCAACATTCCTTCCTCGCCCCTCGCCCCTGGCCCCTCGCCCCTTCCCGTTGGATTTTGCTCCTCCCCCCGGTTCGTCCTCCACCGCAACGCCCCGCAGCATCCCGAGCGGCCGGATCGGATCCGCGCGATTCATCGGGCCGTGCGCGTCGCGGGGATGATCGATTCACCCGACCCGTTCCCTGATTTTTCGATCAACCTCGGCCCGCTCGACGGTCGCGGGCTGAAGCTGCTCGATCTGGAGCCGACGCCCGCAATCGAATCGCAGCCGGAAAAGGAGCAGTGTCCCCCTTATTCGTCCGCAATCGAATCGCAGCCGGAAAAGGAGCAGTGTCCCCCTTATTCGTCAAAAAGGAGCAGTGTCCCCCTTATTTCGTGGGTCGAGTCGGTGCATACGCGACAACACGTCGAGTTCGTGCGCCACGTGTGCGAAGTGGGCGGCGGCGTGCTGGACCAGGGGGATACGCGCGTCGTGCAGGAGAGCTATGAGGTCGCGCTCCTCGCCGTCGGCGCGGTGCTGCGCTGTTGTGACGCGGTGATGAGCGGCCAAGTGCGGCGCGCCTTCGCCGCGGTGCGACCGCCGGGGCATCATGCCGAGCCGGATCGATCGATGGGGTTTTGCCTTTTCTCCAACGTCGCGATCGGCGCGCGGTACCTGCAGCGTCATCACGGGCTGGAACGGATCGCGATCGTCGACTTCGACGTCCACCACGGCAACGGGACGCAGGCGGCATTCGAAGACGATCCATCGGTGCTGTTCGTGAGCCTCCATCAGGACCCGCGGACGTGCTACCCCGGCACGGGTTACGCGGACGACACTGGCGTCGGCGCCGGCGCGGGGTACACGATCAACCTCCCGTTCCCGCCCGGCGCGGACGACGCGGATTACCTCGCCGCGTTTGACGATCGCGTCATCCCCGCGCTGGACGCGTACCAGCCGGACGCGATCCTGATCTCCGCCGGCTTCGACGCCCATCACGCCGATCCGCTGGCGCACGTCCAGTTGAGCGAGTCGTGCTACGAGGAGATGACCCGCCGGATCGTGGAGATCGCCGAGCACCACAGCGCCGGCCGCGTGATCAGCGCGCTGGAAGGCGGTTACGAGCTGCGCGCCCTGGGGCGGAGCGTCGTGCGACACCTGCACGGGTTGGCGGGTGGCTAAAGTGGAACGGCGCGACGCTGAGGCGCACGCGTGCTGTCATCCTGAGGTACTCCGAAGGATCTAGCCGGGAGCAACGGGCCCATCATCCTCGGCCAGATCCTTCAGAGTACCTCAGGATGCAATACTGTCCGGAACTCTGACGCTCAATAGCGTATTCATGCGCTTGCGCGTCATCCGCGTTTGTGCTCCACTGCCGGCGTGAGCGAGCGGGCGACGACAACGCGGAAGGATGCGGTCCCGCG
>JBAUGM010000411.1:0-5060 GCA_049679725.1 Tepidisphaeraceae bacterium | reverse complement strand
GCAGATGATGACATGTGGCGTATCCTTCCCGGCCTCGTTGGCCGAACGGGTGACTGAGTCGCATCAATCACCCAAGGTACGCCGCTTTTACTGCCGCGCCTTCATCCACAGCTTTTGGTCATAGCTCTCTACGAGATTTCTACGATGCTACCGTCGGGTCGGAATGGAAGGATGACGTCCCGACCGACGTGACTCGAATAGCATCGTTCGCCTATCCACTTTCGCGGATCAGCGATTCCGGAACACTGAAGAACTTCGTGACAGACCGCCTCAATACCGAGCTGAAATCGGCCCCCGAGCGGGGCGGCCGGTCCCGATGACCGGCGATAGGCAAGAATTCCTACTTTTGCTTCTTGGCGATCTTTGCGTGCTTCGCGTTCTTGGCGTTGAAAAGGACGATGGCGAAGCGTCGACCGATCGCGCAATCGACTTCGTTCGAAGACACGACTTCGCGGGGGTGGAAGAGAAACTCAGAAGGAGCGCGAACCCGTAATCAGATCTTCCGCAGCAGCAGGCTCGCGTTGTGGCCGCCGAAGCCGAAGCTGTTGCTCATGGCGATCGTGACTTTTTTGTCGCGCGCCTTGTGCGGAACGTAGTCGAGGTCGCACTCGTCCTCGGGATCGTCGAGGTTGATCGTCGGGGCGATCAGGTTGCGGTGGATCGTCATGGCCGTGACGATCGCCTCCACGCCGCCGGATGCGCCCAGGAGGTGACCCATCTGGCTCTTGGTCGAGCTGACGGGGAGTTTCTTCGCGTAATCGCCGAAGGTCGACTTGACAGCCTTCGTTTCGGCCAAGTCCCCCAGCGGCGTGCTCGTGCCGTGGGCGTTGATGTAGTCGACCTGGTCGGGCGCGACCGACGCGTCCTTCAGCGCGAACTGCATCGCCTTGCTCGCGCCGCGGCCGTCCTCGTGCGGGGCGGTGATGTGGTGGGCGTCGGCGCTCATGCCGTAGCCGATCAGCTCCGCGTAGATCTTCGCGCCGCGCTGCTTCGCGTGCTCGTACTCTTCGAGGATGACGACGCCCGCGCCTTCCGCCATGACGAAGCCGTCGCGGCCCTTGTCCCAGGGGCGAGAGGCTTTGGTCGGCTCGTCGTTGCGCGTCGAGAGCGCCCGGGCGGCGATGAAGCTGGCCATGCCGAGGCTGCACAGCGCCGCCTCGCTTCCGCCGGCGATCATGACGTCGGCCTGGTCGTACTGGATGAAGCGGGCGGCGTCGCCGATCGCGTTGGCGCCCGTCGCGCACGCCGTGGCGACGGCGGTGTTCGGGCCGTTGAGGCCCATCATGATCGACACGTTGCCGCTGGCGGCGTTGACCATCAGGCGCGGGACGGTGAACGGGCTGACGCGGTTGATGCCGCGCTCGATGAGGATCTTGTTCTGCTCCTCGAGCGTTTCGATGCCGCCGATGCCGCTGCCGATCAGCACGCCGCAGCGGTAGCGGTCTTCCTTGTCGAAATCGATCCCGGAGTCCTTTACCGCGTTCACCGACGCGGCGATGCCGAACTGGCCGAACCGGTCGAGGCGCTTGGCCTCGCGCGTGTCAACGCCGAAGCGGGTGATGTCGAAGTTGCTGCACTCGCCGCCGAAGCGGACGGGAAACTTGGAGAAGTCCCAGCGGGTGATGTTCCTGACGCCGCTCTTGCCGGCGCACAGCGCATCCCACACCTCGTCGACGTTCTCGCCGAGCGACGTGATGAGGCCCATTCCGGTGATGACAACGCGGCGACGCATGTGGAGAAAGAGCAGTCAGCTATCAGCGGTCAGCCATCAGCTATGCAAAATGCGATCGCCGTTGTCGGGCTGATCGCTGATGGCTGGTCGCTGACAGCTCTTTACTTGCTCCCGTGTTCCTTGATGTAATCGATGGCCTGGCCGACGGTTTGGATCTTCTCCGCTTCCTCGTCGGGGATCGACAGCTCGAACTCGTCCTCGAACTCCATGACCAGTTCCACGGTGTCGAGCGAGTCGGCGTTCAGGTCGTTGATGAAATGGGTTTCGCGCGTGATCTCGCTCTTGTCAACGCCCATTTGCTCGCTGACGATCTCAATGACCTTCTGGTCTACGTCTTCCATAGGATTTCCTACCCTGTCACTCCGACCGGCCCCAGCCGCCGCGCGGCCGAAGGTTTGAAAACTATATCTGTACCGAACTGCTTTGCAATGCTGCTCATTAGTCAGTGGTCACTTGTCACTGGTCACTTGTCAGGGAGAGAAGAATACGCCTTCCTCCTTGACCAATGACAAGTGACCAGTGACCAGTGACCAATCCATCACATCACCATCCCGCCGTCCACGCAGATCACCTGGCCGGTGATATAGCTCGCGTCCGGGCTAGCCAGGAACGCGACGGCGGCGGCGATCTCGTGCGGCTGGCCGAAGCGCTTGAGCGGGACGAAGTTCTTCACGCCTTCCTTGATCGCATCGGGCAGCACGTCGGTCATGTCCGTCGTGATGAAGCCCGGCGCGATCGCGTTGCACGTGATGTTCTTGCCGGCCAGCTCCTTCGCGACCGTCTTGGTCAGCCCGAGCAAGCCCGCCTTCGACGCGGAATAGTTCGCCTGCCCCGCGTTGCCCGCGACGCCGGCGACGGAGCTGATGTTGATGATCCGCCCGCCCACGCCGCCCTTGAGCCGCATCATCGGGCGCGCCGCGGAGCGAATGGCGACGAACGCGCTCTTCAGGTTCGTGTTGATGACGGTGTCGAAGTCCTCGTCTTCCATGCGGAGGATGAGGCCGTCCTTCGTGATGCCGGCGTTGTTGACGAGCACGTCGAGCCGGCCGTGCGCGTCGATGATCCTCTCGAGCGTGTCGGAGAGGTTCCTGGACTCGGCGATGTCGCAGGTCGCGACCTCCGCGCTGCCGCCCTCGGCCTTGATCTCGTCGACGACCTGCTGAAGCTTGTCGGCGCTGCGCGCGACGGCGACGACGTGCAGGCCGTCTTTCGCCAGCCGCCTGGCGATGGCCGCGCCGATGCCGCGGGATGCGCCGGTGACGAAGGCTACGCGTTTCTCGGTCATGGTTTCGACTCCGTCTCTTCTCTTTCGTAGGGGCGAAGCTTGTCTTCGCCCTTCTTCCCGCGCCGACAAGGGGCGAACACAAGGTTCGCCCCTACGGGGCGGTGCTCAGTGCATCCGCGGTCGCCAGCGAATCCACCGGCAACCGACGGTTGATCTTCTTCAGCAGGCCCGTCAGCACGCGCCCCGGCGCGAGCTCGACGAATCGCGCGTCCGCGACCGGATTGCCCGCCGCAGGCGTGCCCGTCGCAGGCGTGCTCGCCGCAGGCGCGATCTTCTGCATCGTCTGCTCCCAGCGGACCGGCTTGACGATCTGGTCGACGAGCAGCCGCTTGATCGACGCCGGATCCGTGTGCGGCGCTGCGGTCACGTTCGAGTAGACCGTCGCCCGCGGCGCGTTGAACGTCACGCGTTCGAGTTCCGCCTTCATCTTGTCCGCGCCGCTCTGCATGATCGGCGAATGGAACGCGCCGGCGACGACGAGCGGAACCGCTTTGAACCCCGCGTCGCCCGCCGCGGCGGCAATGCGCTCGCAGGCGATCTTCGACCCGCTGACGACGATCTGCCCCGGCGCGTTGAAGTTCGCGGGGACCATCACGTCGCCCTGCGCGGTTTGCGCGCACAGCTTCGTGACCGCCGCCTCATCGGCGCCCATGATCGCGACCATGCTGCTCGGGGTCGCGACGGCGGCTTCCTGCATGTACTTTCCACGCGCGGCGACGAGCTTCAGTCCGTCCTCGAAGCTAAAGCACCCGGCCAAGTGTAGCGCCGTGTACTCGCCGAGGCTCAGGCCGGCGAACTGCTGATCGCCGCCCTCGCTCAGCACGCCCGCTGCCACCGCGGCGCGGTGGGCGGCGATGCTCGTCACGTAGATCGCGGGCTGGCTGATGTCCGTCTGGTTCAGCCGCTCGTCCGGGCCGTTGAACGCGAGCGAAGCGAGGTCGAAACCGAGCACCTTGTTCGCGGCGTCGAACACTTCCTTCGCGGCGGGCGACTTCTCGTAGAAGTCCTTCCCCATGCCGACGACCTGGGCGCCTTGTCCGGGGCAGAGGATGTAAGTGGTGCTGGTCATCTGAATTGAACCGCCAAGTACGCCAAGAACGCAAAGGCAGAGAAGCCGATTCTTTGTGTTTTCCTTCTTGGCGTGCTTGGCGTGCTTCGCGTCCTTGGCGGTTGAATTTGGGATCTAGAAAGAAGGTCCGATCAGAACTTGACCACCGCGTTCGCCCAGGTGAGGCCCGCGCCGAAGGCGACGAAGATGATCGTGTCGTCCCGCTTGATCTTGCCTCCGCGGACGGCCTCGTCCAGCGCGATCGGGATGCTCGCCGCCGACGTGTTGCCGTACTTGTCGATGTTGACGAACGCCTTCTCCGGGCCCAGCCCCAGCTTGGCCATCGCGCTGTCGATGATCCGCTGGTTCACCTGGTGCGGGACGATGAGCGAGATCGTCTCCGGCGTCAGCTCGCACTTGCGCATCGCGTCTTCGATCAACTCCTCGAAGCGCTGCACCGCGAACTTGTACACCTCGCGGCCCTTGAGCTTCATGTACTGGTTGCCCTCGGCGAGGAGCGATTCCTCGATCGGGAACCGGCTGCCCGGCTTGCAGCAGAGCATCTCCCACCCGCTGCCGTCGGCATGAAGGCTGGAATAGATGACGCCCTGCTTCGGGTCGTTGCTGCGCTGGAGGACGACCGCGCCGGCGCCGTCGCCGAAGAGGATGCAACTGCCGCGGTCCTTGTAGTCGGTGATGCGGCTGAGCGTCTCGGCGCCGATGACGAGGACGTTCTTGTACCGCCCCGCCTTGACGAATGAGACGCCCGTCTCGAGCGTGTAGAGGAATCCGCTGCACGCCGCGGCGACGTCGAACGCGGGCGTGCTGGTGAGTCCCAAAGCGGCGGCGACGAAACAGGCGGTCGACGGGAACGCCATCTCCGGCGTGATCGTGCCGCAGAGGACCAGGTCGATGTCCTTCGGCTGCAGCCCCGCGGCATCCAGCGCGCGGCGCGCGGCGTGCGTCGCCAGCGTCGCGGTGGACTCGCCGGGGCC
>JBAUGM010000410.1:0-13064 GCA_049679725.1 Tepidisphaeraceae bacterium | reverse complement strand
GCGCGGCCCGGCGCTGGCGCTCTGGGCCCGCCGTGGGGGGCGCAACGATACGAATCGCGAACGGTTCAATTCTGATGCGTATCACTTCTCCTGATGCACGCGGACGGAACTCGCTGACCTGCGCCCTCCCTCTCCCACGTACTCGGGGGAGAGGGCAGGGAGAGGGGCGAGGGGCGCGCGATGTCGGTGAAGGCGCGATTTGTCGATCAGACGCGGCCTTCGAATCGCCGGTTCATCGAAGTCTAACGTCGCCCGCCCCTCTCCCCTGCCCTCTCCCCGGAGTACCGGGAAGAGGGAGTCAGGGTGCGCGCCGACCTTCTTCCTCGCGCGCGGACACGCGCGAAAACTTCTGCGCGGATTCGCAATCGATCGCCGGCGACACGGCTTTTCATTCGCCAGCACCTCGCCGACAATCGCACCCGCATGTCCGCGGCGGAGACTTCGATCAAAGATGCGTCCTCGCGTGGCATCACGCGCGAGGACGAAGAGCTCCGCCAGTTCCGCGAGCTCATGCCCGCCCCCGATCACTGGGAGGAGGGGTTC
This sequence comes from Tepidisphaeraceae bacterium, assembly GCA_049679725.1. Taxonomy (GTDB): domain Bacteria; phylum Planctomycetota; class Phycisphaerae; order Tepidisphaerales; family Tepidisphaeraceae; genus DASYWJ01. The sequence goes on along the minus strand of JBAUGM010000410.1, from coordinate 12,521 downwards.
GATCTCAAGGCGATGATCGGCGCCATCTTCGTCGGGCTCATCATGACCCCGGCGAGCATGTACATGAACCTCGTCGTCGGCCAGGACATCGGGTCGGCGGCGCAGTGGGTCACGATCATCCTGTTCATCGAGGTCGCGCGGCGATCGTTCACCACGCTCAAACGCCCGGAGATCTACGTCCTGTACTACATGGCGGGGGCGAGTCTCATGACCGGCTCGGGGCTGCTGTGGAACCAGTTTCTCGTGCAGAGCGAATCGTTCCGCCAGCTCGGGCTGGCGGGGAAGATCCCGACGTGGGTGGCGCCGGCATCGGCGGACATTCTCGGGTCGCGCTCGTTCCTGCACATCGCGTGGCTCGCGCCGGTCGGGTTGCTCGTGCTCGGGATGTTTCTCCAGCGCCTCGACCACTTCGGCCTCGGGTACGTGATGTACCGGCTGACCAGCGACGTGGAAAAACTCCCGTTCCCGATGGCGCCGGTCGGCGCGCAGGGCATCACCGCGCTGGCGGATGCATCCGGCGGGCAGGAGACGTGGCGCTGGCGCGTGTTCAGTTTTGGCGCGATGCTGGGCGTCGCGTTCGGCGCGGCGTACCTGGCGCTGCCGTCGATATCGAGCGCGTTTCTCTCCCAGCCGATCAGCATCTTTCCGCTGCCGTTCAAAGATCTGACGACGCACACGGAGCACTTCCTTCCGGCCGTCCCGATGATCCTGAGCTTCAACCTCGGCATCGTGATCAGCGGGATGGTCTTGCCTTACTGGGCGATGATCGGCGGGGCGATCGGGCTGCTCGTGACGATCATCGCCAACCCGATTCTGCACCACACGGGACTGCTCAGCAGTTGGCGCCCCGGCATCGGCGCGGTGACCACCATCAACGCGAACTACCTCGACTTTTACCTCTCGTTCGGCCTCGGGCTCACCGCCGCCATCGCGGTGATCGGCGTGTGGCACGTGATCGCCAGCCTCATTCGCCGCAAGCGCGAGATCGACCAGACCGGGGCGGCAAGCATCGAGTGGCGGAACCTCTTCAACCCGCCGGCGGGGCGCGGGGACATCTCGATCTGGATCGCGCTGCTGATCTACGTCACCTCGACCGGCATCTCGATCCTCGTCGCATACCTGCTGCTCAACCACGCGCATCAGGCGGGGCTGGGGAGTCCGGTCACGATGACCCTGCTCGGCGTGCTGCTGTTCTACGGCTTCGTCTACACGCCGATCATCAGCTACGTCTCGGCGCGGATGGAGGGCATCGTGGGGATGACCGTCAACGTCCCGTTCGTGCGCGAGGCGACGTTCATCCTCACCGGCTACCAGGGCGCCGCCATCTGGTTCGCGCCGTTCCCGGCGCACAACTACGGCGCGCAGACGCTCTACTTCCGCCAGACCGAGCTGACGGGCACGAAGATCACCTCGATGATCAAGGCCGAGGCGTTCATCTTCCCGATCGCGGCCATCGCGACGATCGTGTTCAGCCAGTTCATCTGGTCGATCGCGCCGGTGCCGAGCGGATCGTTCCCGTACGCGGAGAAGTTCTGGGAAGTGATCGCGTTCCGCCAGGGCGTCATCTACAGCAGCACGATGCCCGGCGGGGAGTTCGGGCCGTTCTACCAGGCGTTCGTGCCGGGTTACATCGCGCTGGGATTGGTGCTGGCGCTGGGGCTGTACGCGGGATTGAGCTGGATGGGTCTGCCGGTGCTGCTCGTGTACGGAATCATCCGCGGATTAGACCAGAGCACACCGGACGTGATCCTGCCGCAACTCATCGGCGCGCTGCTCGGGCGGTACTACTTCGCCAAGCGCTTCGGCGACCAGTGGCCGCAGTACCGCGTCGTCTTCTTCGCAGGATACGGCTGCGGCGTGGGACTGATCATGATGCTCAGCCTGGGATTGGTCTTCATGAGCAAGAGCGTCTTCCAATCCGCGTTTTGAGTCACGACGCCCCGACCGATGACACATTCCAAGATCTCTAAAGACATTGCGAGAACGCGGGGATTCTCAGGAGAGCGCCGCCGCAGTGGTGGTGGTGGGACGCGCGGCGCGGTTAGCGCGAAACTGGAACGGAGGTGCCGAGGGTGACGGCGTCGACGTCGGCGGCGGGCAGCTCGCGGGCGCGCATCAGGCTGCGGTACTTCAGCGGCGTCTGGCCGAGGGCGCGCTTGAAGGCGTAGCTCAAATACTCCGGCGAGCCGAAACCAGAGGATTCGGCAACCGACGGCACGGGCATGTCGGTGTCGATCAACAGCCGCTGCGCCGTCTCCAGGCGCACGCGGCGGATCTCGGCGGCGGGGGTGCGGCCCAGGACCTGCTCGAAGCGCCGCTCCAGCGACCGCCGCGCGATGGGGACTTCGCGCAGGATGTCTTCGACGCCGATCGGCTCGGTCGCGTGCTCGCGGACGAAGCGGATGGCGGTCGCCAGGTCCGGGTCGTCGATCGCCAGCGTGTCGGTCGACTGGCGGACGACGACGTGCGTGGGCTTGAGCAGGACGGGCGGTTCGTTGCGCTTCCTGCTGGTCATGAGCCGGTCGAGCATTGCGGCGGCTTCGCGGCCGATCAGCTCGGAGGGCACGTTGATCCCGGACATCGGCGGCGTCGTCGTGAGGTTGAGCAGCTCGTCTTCGTCGCCGTCGAGCACCGCCACGTCTTCCGGGACGCGCAGCCCCGAGGCGCTGCACGCCTCGAGCACCGCTCGTCCCTTGCCGGCCCACGCCAGGACCGCGACGGGCTTGGAGAGGTGCTTGACCCAGCGGATGAGGTCCGCCTGCTTCGACCGCCAGTCGGTGCCGCTGCCGCGCTTGTCGTATAGGTCGCAGGCGAAACCCGCGGCGCCGATCGCCCGCTCGAATCCGTGGAATTGCGATGCGACGTATGAAAACTTGAGGATGCCGCAGTACCCGAAGTGCCGGAAACCGCGGTCGAGGAAATGCGCGGCGGCAAGGCGGCCGACGGATTCCTGGTCGGTGGTGACGACGGGAAACGGCTGGTCCCTGAGGCGCACGCCGGAGATGTTCACGACGGGCACGCCGCGGGCGCGGAGTTCCCTGGCCATCAGCGGGGTGGAGATGCGCGCGATCATGCCCTCGCCGGTCCACCCCGGCGGCGGGCGGAGGTGTTCTTGTCGGCCGTGCGGTTCGATCCAGAACTGCCACGGGCCGTGAACCTGCCCGTATTGCACCGCGCCGTGGACGAGGCGGCGCCCCCAGCCTGTGGCCGTATCCACGAGGATCGCGACACGGGGGCGCTTCCTGGCTGCCGAACCCTTCATCTGCCGATGGCCTTTCGTCTGCGTGGCCGTGGGGCGCCCCGCGTCACCCGCCGGGCGACTGTGGATACTATAATCGAATGGCGTGAATTCTAAGTTTTTCTGCGCAGTATCAATAGCACCTCTGACGGAAAGTGGACTAAGCTTCGAGCCGGCCCAGGAAGTCGGCAGGGGCGGGTTTGTGATGCGCCTTTCGCGGATCCCCCGGGTCGTCAAAGAGGACCTGTTCATGCTTCGTTTTCGGATGATGACCGCAGCGGGGTTTCATCTGGCTGCGATCGCGCTGCTTTTCGCGGCCGGGGCAACCTCTCTTCGCGCCGCGGATGCGGTGCTGGCCAACGACCGGTACGCTGCGAAGCTGTCAGCCGACCAAACGGTCACGTTGTCTACGACCGACGCCGCCTCTGCTGTGTTCCGCCCGACGTTTTCCGTCCAGTTCACCAAGGTTGATCCAAAAGTCGCGCTGCGCCCCGCTGACCTGGCGCCCGTGAAGTACAGCGTCACGACGTGGAAGACGTCGGCTAAGACGACAGGCGACGGTATCGGCACGGTTAACACCGACGTATCGGCCGGCGACGGGTTCGACGACTCGATCCTCAAGGGCGACAAGGAAGGCCGCGTCACGAACCTGTACGCGGCGGCGCCGGTGGAAACCGTCACCGCGTCATCGGCGAAGGTCGAGGGCGGCGAGGTTCGCTTCGCGTTTCCGCAGAACAGGTCCTTCGCGCTTGCGGCGACGCTGGCGGTGCCGAAGGGGACCGCTGCGCCGGTGCTGAGCTTCCGCTTCACGCCCAAGGCGGACGGGTACTGGTCGGTCGGCTACACGGGCGCCGCCGAGATCGCGATCGAGGACGCCGACGAGATCTGGCAGCCGCTGGTGTGGACAGAGAAGCGTTTCCCGGACCGCTCGTACCTGACGGCCGCGTTCCACGGCCCGCTGCCGGGGACGATGGTGACCAGCAAGGGCGTGACGACCGCGCTGATCGCCGACCCGAAGGAGCTGCCCTTCCAGCCGCTGCCGACGTTCGACAACTCGCGCTTCGGCATGTCGGTCCGCAGCGCGGCGGGCAAGGCGCAGCCGGCGATCTTCGCCCCGATGCTCGGCGGGCCGGGCTCGCAGATGAAGGCGGGAAAGCCGCTGGAATTCGCGATGCGGCTGATCGTGCAGCAGGGCGGCTGCGTCGACACGCTGGAGCGCACGGCCCGCGAGCTGTACGGCTTCCGCGACATCCGCCAGAACAACGACGTTTCGCTCAACGCGACGCTGGTGAACATGATCGCGTACGGGCTGAGCGAATACAGCCGCTTCAACGAAGACCTGCGCGGCTGCGCCTACGACACGGACGCGCCGGGCACGGTGAAGAACGTCTCGGCCCTGCACCCGCTGGCCGTCGCGCTGGTGACGGACGACGCGGAGATCTACCGCCGCCGGGCCCGGCCGATCATCGAGTTCATGATGTCGCGGGAAAAATTCCTCTTCGCGACGGACCCCCAGATCAAGATTCAGAACCCGAGCTGGCTCCTGAACGGCCCGTGCGCGCCGCTGTCCGAGCTGGCCGCGCTGCACGCGATGAGCCAGGGGCGCAACCCGATCTTCCTCACGCATGCCGCGAAGATGCTCGGCCTCGACCGCACGCTCAACCTGGACGTGCAGGAGAAGGGCCGGAGCTGGCAGAACCTGCTGGCGATGTACCGAGCGACCGGCGCCGCGAATTTCCTCGACGAGGCGAAGAGGGAAGCGGACAAGTACCTCGCCCGCCGGATCGACAAGACGCAGATGGACTTCAAGGACCCCGAGTCGAAGGGGATGTTCTTCTGGTCGTCGCACGCGCCGCAGTGGATCGACCTGCTCGAGCTGTACGGCGAGACGCAGGACAAGAAGTACCTCGACGCGGCCCGCGAGGGCGCGCGGTCGTTCACGCAGTACACCTGGTTCGCGCCAGCCATCCCCGATCAGAGCGTGACGGTGAACCAGGGCGGCGTGGCGCCGGAATACTGGTACATCAAGTCGCGCGGGCTCGGGCCAATCAAGCTGCCGGAGGAAACGCTCCCCGCGTGGCGCGTGTCGGAGTGGGGGCTCACGTGCGAGTCCTCCGGCACGTCGGCGGGTCACCGGGCCGTGCTGCTGGCGAACCACGCGCCGTGGATGCTGCGTCTGGCGCAGCTCACGGGGGATCAACTCCTGCACGACGTGGCGCGCAACGCCGTCGTCGGTCGCTACGCGAACTTCCCCGGCTACCACATCAACACGGCGCGGACGACCGTTTACGAGAAGGTCGACTACCCGCTGCGCGAGTACAAGGCGCTGACGTACAACTCGTTCCACTTCAACCATATCTGGCCGCATATTGCGCTGGTCGTCGATTACCTCGTCTCCGATGCTTACACGAAGTCCGACGGCGCGATCGACTTCCCTTCGCGCTACGCCGAGGGCTACGCATACATCCGGAGCAAGGTCTACGGCGACCGCCCGGGCTCGTTCTACGGGGACAAGGACGTGTGGCTGTGGATGCCCAAAGACCTGGTGTCGATCGACAGCCCACAGATCAACCACGTGTCGGCCCGCGGGAACGGTAAGCTGTATCTGGCGCTGCTGAACCAGTCGCCCGCGGAGGTGAACGCGGCCGTGAAGCTCGACACCGCGATGCTCGGCATCGCCGGCGGCACGCTCCAGGCCAGGGTCTGGCGCGACAACAAGCCCGCGCCGCCGGCGGACGTCAGTGGCCGCCGGTTCGTCGTCCCCGTCAGCGCCGGCGGCATCACCGCCATCGCGATCGAAGGCGTGAACGCCAAGCCGCGCTTCCAGGGCGACCTCTTCGCCGGCAAGCCGCTGTCGGACAAGAGCTACGCCACGCTGAAGACCGGCGACGCGCACGCCATGCTCCTCTCGATGGGCGGCGGCATGACGCACGCGTACGTGTACCTCAAGCAGACGTTCAAGGACCTGAAGTCGGCGAAGCTCAGCTTCAAGGACGGCAACGACTGGAAGACCGTGGAGGACGCGAAGTACCCCTACGAGTTCACCGTCGAGCGTCCCGACGACGACAAACCCGACCTGGAGTTCTTCGTCGAGGTCGTGAAGCTGGACGGCACGACGGAGAAGTCCGAGACGGCGGTGCTGGCGCGATGAAGAAGATCCCGCACATCCGCTGGTGGATCGTGGGGCTGCTCTTCGTGGCCTCGATGCTCAACTACGTCGATCGCCAGGTGCTTTCGCAGCTGAAGACGACGATGCAGTCAAACCTGGGCTTCGGCGACATCGAGTACGGCAACATCGTCAACGCGTTCCTGGTCGCGTACGGCATCGCGTACCTCGTCAGCGGACGGCTGACCGATTGGCTGGGCACCCGCGCCAGCATGGTGCTGTTCATCACGTGGTGGTCGGTCGCCAACATCCTGCACAGCTTTGCGCGGTCGGCCACGTCGCTTGGGTTCTTCCGCGTGCTGCTCGGGCTGGGCGAGGCGGGCAACTACACGGTGGGGCCGAAGGTGGTCGCCGAGTGGTTCCCGGCCAAGGAACGCGCGCTCGCCATCGGCGTGTACACGCTGGGCGCCGCGATCGGCGCGGCCGTCGCGCCGCCGCTGATCATCTTCCTGAAAGACGCGTTCAGTTGGCAGGCCGCGTTCGTCCTGACCGGCGCGGTGGGGCTCCTGTGGATTGGCCCGTGGCTGTGGCTATACCGCAAGCCGACGGAGCACCCGCGCATCACCGACGAAGAGCGCAAGCTGGTGCTCGCCGACGAGGCCGGCAAGTCTAATACCTCCGAGCTGGCGCCCGTCCTGACGGAGAAACAGCGCTGGGGCGCGGTCCTGGGCCGCTCCGACGTCTGGGCGCTCACCCTCGCGCGCCTGATCACCGATCCGCTATGGTACTTCATGCTGTTCTGGCTCGTCGCCTACCTGCAAAAGGCGCGGGGCATGACGGAGAGCCAGACGAAGATCGTCTGGGTCGTGTTCATCGCCGCCGACATCGGCATCCTGCTCGGCGGCTGGGCGTCGGGCGTGTTCATCAAGCGCGGGATCGTGCCGCAGGGCAGCCGCATGCTGGTGATGCTCGCGTGTGCCGCCGTCATTCCGCTGAGCCCGTTCGTCAACGCGCTGCAGGGGACGGGCGCGATGCTGTCGCTGCTGATGCTGATCGCGCTGGTGCACCAGGGGTGGGTCGTCAACCTGAGCGCCATCGTCGTCGACCGCGTGCCCAAGCACCTGGTCGGCACGGCGTTCGGCGTCGTCGCGGCGGGCAGCACGTTCGGGGGCATGCTGATGAACGAGGTCGTCAAGCGGCTCGCCAAGGCGGACCGTTACGATTTCTGGTTCGTGGTGATGGCCTTCCTGCACCCGGTGGCGTGGCTCATCCTGTGGGCCTTTCGCGTCCACCGCGAGCGCAAGGAAGATGTTGAGGGTTTTGAGGTTGTCTCGCCGTCCGAGGCCGTTCACGCTTGAGGCATTCGTATGTTGATCGCCGGGGCTACTGATCGTCGCTCACCCAGGTCCGTCCGCATCGATTGCGACCTCGCGATCGCCGGCGGGGGCCTCGCGGGGACGTGCTGCGCCATCACCGCCGCCCGCGCGGGCATCAAGGTCACCCTGATCCAGGACCGCCCGGTCCTCGGCGGCAACGCCTCCAGCGAGGTGCGCCTGTGGATCCTCGGCGCCACGTCCCACATGGGCAACAACAACCGCTGGGCCCGCGAGGGCGGCGTCGTCGACGAGATCCTCGTCGAGAACATGTTCCGCAACCCCGAGGGCAACAGCCTCATCCTCGACACGATCCTGCTCGAGAAGGTCAGCAACGAGCCGAACATCACGCTCCTGCTCAACACAGTCGTTCACGACCTGGAAAAGGCCGACGCCGACACGATCAAGTCGCTGCGCGCGTTCTGCTCGCAGAACTCCACCGCGTACGAGGTCCACGCGCCGCTGTTCTGCGACGCGTCGGGCGACGGCATCGTCGGGTTCCTTTCCGGCGCCGCCTTCCGCATGGGGGCCGAGTGCAGAGATGAGTTCGGCGAGAAGTTCGCGCCGAGCAAGGAGTACGGCGAGCTGCTCGGCCACACGATCTACTTCTACACGCGCGACACCGGCAAACCCGTCCGCTTCCACCCGCCCAGCTACGCGCTGACGGACATCACGAAGATCCCGCGCTTCCGCCAGTTCAACACCAAGGACCACGGCTGCAAGCTGTGGTGGATCGAATACGGTGGGCGCCTCGACACCGTGCACGAGTCCGAAACGATCAAGTGGGAGCTGTGGCGGATCGTGTACGGCGTGTGGAACCACATCAAGAACTCCGGCGAGTTCCCCGACGCCGAGAACCTCACGCTCGAGTGGGTCGGCCAGATCCCCGGCAAGCGCGAGAGCCGGCGCTTCGAAGGCGACTACATCCTGCGGCAGCAGGACGTCGTCGAGCAGCGCACGCACGACGACGCCGTCAGCTTCGGCGGCTGGTCGATCGACCTGCATCCCGCCGACGGCGTGTTCAGCGAGAAGCCCGGCTGCAACCAGTGGCACCCCAAGGGCGTCTACCAGATCCCGTACCGCACGATGTACAGCCGCAACATCCGCAACCTGTTCCTGGCGGGCCGGATCATCAGCGCCTCGCACGTCGCGTTCGGCTCCTCGCGCGTGATGGCCACGTGCGCGCACAACGCCCAGGCCGTCGGCATGGCGGCGGCGCTGTGCCGCACGCTCACCGCGTATCCGCGCGAGCTGGCGCAGGGGGCGAACCTCCGCACGCTCCAGCGCGACCTGCTCCGCGCGGGTCAATACATCCCGGAGGTGGCGCTGAAGGATGACCAAGACCTCGCGCACACCGCGACGATCCAGTCTTCGAGCCGCTTGCGGCTGAGCGACCTCCCTGCGGACGGACCCTCGCTCAAGCTCGACCACTCGTGGGCGATGATGATCCCCGTCCCCGCGGGTGCCGTCCCCAAGGTCAGCTTCAAGGTCGACGTGTCTGAAGCGACGTCGCTGCGCCTTGAGCTCCGCACGAGCAGTCGCCCGTCGAACCACACGAGCGACGTCACGCTTGCCGCCAAGACGTTCAACCTCAAGACGGGCGCCAACCAGGTGATCAGCGCGAACTTCGACGCGAAGGTGACCGCGCCGCGTTACGTGTTCGCCTGTCTGATGGCCAACCCCGCGGTGTCGGTGCGCACGAGCGAGCAGCGGATCACCGGCATCCTGTCGGTCACGAACAACTTCAACCCCGCCGTCGCCAAGAGCAGCGTGCAGCAGCCGCCGGAGGACATCGGGGTGGACACGTTCGAGTTCTGGTGCCCGCAGCGCCGGCCGAAGGGCCAGAACCTGGCGATGTCGATCGAGCCCCCGCTGGAACCGTTCGCCGCCAACAATGTGACCGGCGGCGTGGCTCGGCCGACGTCGCAGCCCAACGCGTGGGTGGCCGACCCGGACGACGCGAACCCGTCGATCAGCCTGAAGTGGGCCGGGCTGCACCTGATCTCGAAGGTCGAGCTGACGTTCGACACTGACTACGACCACCCGGCCGAGTCGGTGCTGATGGGCCACCCCGAGACGGTCATGCCGTTCTGCGTCCGCAACTACAAGGTGCGCGACTGCTGCGGCCGGGTGGTGGGCGACGTGAAGGACAACCACCAGACGCGCAACACGCTCACGTTCGACCCGCCGATCCGCACGGAACGGCTGACGTTCGAACTCGAGCACCCGAGCGGCAACGTGCCCGCGTCGCTGTTCGAAGTCCGCTGCTACGGCGAAGTCGCGGCGGAACCCAAAGTCTGACACGCATCATGCTGTCATCCTGAGGTACTCCGAAGGATCTAGTCGAGCTCGCGAAGGACCTGCCGCTCGCGGCTAGATCCTACGGAGTACCTCAGGATGACAGCCCAGGAAAGAGGATCATGAATCGACCGAAGTCCGCTTCCGTTCTCGTCTCCCTCGCCGTCATGTGCCTCACGTGCGGCATCGCCGTCGCCGCGGAAGACGTCGTCCTCTCCACGGCGACGTACAAGATGCGCATCAACCCCGACGGCTTCCGTTACGGCTTCGAGAAGCCCGACGGCGCGCCCTGGCTCGCGGCGCACGCTCGGTCCGGCTTGCAGATCGGCAAAGGCGACCATGCGGCATCCGATGTGATCGAAGCCACGGCCAAGTCCGGGTCGGAGACCGAAGCAGCCTTCGCCGTGAAGACGAAGGACGGCATCAGCGCCACCGTGACGGTGAAACTGACGCCGCACCGCGCCACGATCTCCGTGAAGCCGAGCGACGACGGCAGCTACCGCATCGTCGCCCGCACCGCCGGCCTCGCATCGCCCGCCTACGGCCTGTCCGACCACGGCGGCAGCGGGCGGCACACCGCCACCGTCAACGACTACGTCAACGACGACCTGCGCTCAGGCCTCGTCGGCCGACGGTCGATGCGGCTGATCAGCAACTTCGTCATCTTCCCGCAGGACTCGCTCGCCGTCGTCAACATTGAGCCGGCGCGGAAGGTCGTCCGCGTGACCGAGGCCGAACTCGCGCAGGGCTCGCGCGACGTGCGCGAGATGCCGACGCTCGCGTACTTCTTCGGCACGCCGAAGGAAATCTATGCCGATTACCTCGCCCTGCGCAACGAGGGGCCGGTGAAGTTCTACCGCCCCAAGTACGCGTTCTTCGGCGTCGGCTGGGAGGCGTTCGGCGCGCTGGAGTGGGACACGAACGAGAAGACGGTCTACGAGAACGTCACCAAGTACCTCGACGCCGGCTACCCGCTGTCGTGGATGGTCGTCGGTTCCGGCTTCTGGCCCCGTCACGATCCGAAATTCCACGCGACGACGAGCTTCGGCATGTGGGATGAGAAGCTCTACCCGCACCCGAAGGAGTTCATCGAGCAGTTCAAGCAGCGCGGGCTGACCTTCCTCGTCGGCCTGCGCATCTCGTTCATCACCGAGGGCCCGTTCGCGGAGGAGGGCGTGAAGGGCGGGTACTTCATCAAGGACGATACGGGTGCGGCGAAGGTCTTCAAGATCGCGTTCCCCAAGTCGCCGTGCTACCTGCTCGACGCGCAGAATCCCGCCGCCGTCGACTGGTACATCGGGCTGTGCCAGAAGTGGATCGACTTCGGCGTGGATGGGTTCAAGGAGGACCTGTTCGGCTACTCGAAGTACGTCCTGCGCGACGACAAGGTGGACCCGATCCACGCGAAGCTGATGGACAAGGGCGTCTTCATCATGGGGCGCAACGGCTACTTCGGCTCGCCGGCCGATGTGCACCGTTACGAAGACTTCAACTACAACCAGCCGCAGGATCGCGGCCCGATCAACGGGCTGGCGTTCGCGTACAGCGGCTTCCCGTACGTCTACCCCGACATCATCGGCGGCACGCAGGTCAAGACGTTCCCCAAGGCCGACGATCCGGTCCTGCGCCGCTACCTCATGCGCTACGCGATGTACGCGGCGGTGAACCCGTCGATGTCCGTCGGCTACGGCCCGTGGAACACGAAGGACGCGCAGACGGAAAAGGTCGTCCTCGAAGCCGCCAAGCTGCACGCGCGGCTGCACCCGTACATCTACTCGGCCGCGGTGGAGGCGAGCATCGACGGCTTCCCCCACCCGCACGCGCCGCTGCCGCTGGTGTTCCCCCAGGACAAGAACGTCTACGGCCGCGAGAACAGCATCACGCGCGGGTACCAGTGGATGATCGGCCCGTCGCTGATGGCCACGCCGCTCTACGGCGACGACTACGCCACCGCGTCGACGCGCGACGTGTACCTGCCGAAGGGGACGTGGATCGACTACGACACCGGCGAGTCGTATCAGGGCCCGAAGACGCTCCAGAACTTCGCGATCCCCGTCGAGAAGACACCGCTGTTCGTCGGCGGCGCGGGCGTGGTCGTGGAGAAGGACGGCGACGCGCTTCACGCGCGCATCTACCCCGTCGCGAGGAAGGCGACCTACACCCACCGCGACACCAGGGGCGAGGTCTCCGGCACGATCGAGGTCAACGTCGCCGACTGGAAGGCCGGCAACGTGAAGGTGACCGAGAAGGGCGGCGACGAGGTGAAAGCGTCGCCCGTCCGCCACGCGCTCGACTTCGTGATCCAGCCGGGAAAGTCGTACGTCGTGACCAATTGAGTCCCGCCGCGAGGCATCTCGGGCGACGCAAAATCATAGATTATTTGCGCGATTCGTACTACGGCAACAGGTCGGCCCATCGCTACCTTTTCGCGTGGCGGAATCGTCGAGACGACCACACCGACGGCAAGTCGCAACAATCCGAGTGGATCGAGCTCCATCAGTAGCAT
>JBAUGM010000409.1:0-12991 GCA_049679725.1 Tepidisphaeraceae bacterium | reverse complement strand
CCGCCGCTCAGACGGGCCATGCCGCCGCCGCCGCAGCCGACCATGGCGCGGCGGGCGGTCACGACGGTCACGTCGCGATCGATGACCGCCTCGTTCCCATCCCGCCCAGCAAGGAAACGGTTGTTTCCGCCATCTGGGTCATCGTGATCTTCGTGATCATGCTGGCGATCCTGTACAAGACCGCGTGGAAGAACGTGCTCGCCGGTTTGAAGGCCCGCGAGGAGCGCATCCGCCGCGACATCGCCGACGCCGAGGCGGCCCGCGCCAAGGCCGAGAGTACGCTCCGCGAGTACAACCAGCAGCTCGCCACCGCCGAGGGCAAGATCCGCGACATGCTCGCCAAGGCCACCGCCGACGGCGAGCGCATCGCGACGAACCTGAAGGTGCAGGCGCAGCAGGAGTCGGAGGAGATCAAGAACCGCGCCACCCGCGAGATCGAGGCGGCCAAGAACCAGGCGCTGAACGAGGTCTACGAAAAGACCGCCGAGCTCGCGACGAGCGTCGCCGAGAAGATCCTCCGGCGGAACCTCAACGCCGACGACCAGCGCGATCTCGTGTCGCGCAGCCTGGAGCAGGTGCAGACGATCAGCAAGAACTAAGACGGATGGAACCGCGGATGAACGCAGATGAACGCGGATAAGAGAAGAAACTGAATTCAATCTTCATCTGCGTTTATCTGCGTTCATCTGCGGTTAATACCTCTTCAAAGACATGGCTCAGAACAACCAACACTCTCAGACCGCCGTCGCGTACGCCAAGTCGCTGCTCGAGCTGGCGAACGAGTCGAATCAGGCCGAACCGATCAACGCCGATCTTGCGGCGCTGCGCGAGGCGATGGAATCCGATCCATCATTCGCGCAGTTCTTCCGCAACCCGTCGATCAGCGACGCCGACCGGCTCGCCGTCCTGACCAAGTCGCTGTCGGGCGTGGGTGGATCGAAGCTGCTGAGCAACTTCCTCGGCGTGCTCGGCGCGCACGGCCGGCTCGGCATCCTCGCCGACGTCGCCGGCGCCTACGACGACCTGCTCGGCGAGCAGTTGGGCAAGATCGAAGTCGACGTCACCGTCGCTCAAAAGCTCTCGCCGGAGCAATTGGAGCAGGTCCGCCAGAAGGTGAGCGCGGCCCTGAAGAAGGACGCGGTCATCCACCAGTACGTCGACGAGTCGATCGTCGGCGGGCTGATCCTCCGCGTGCAGGATCAGTTGATCGACGCGAGCGTGAGAAGTCAGTTGCGCGCGATGCGCGAGCAGTTGTTGGCGGCTCGCCCGAGATAGAACATCCTCTCACGTTTTCACGTCTTCACGTTTCACCCGTGGATGGCGAATGAAACGTGAAGACGTGAAAACGTGACGAAGGCAACGACAGCGGAGACACCAGAATCATGGCCATCAATGTTGCGGAAATCACCAGCGTCCTGAAGCGCGAGATCGCGGGCTTCGAGCAGAAGCTCGCCGTCAGCGAGGTCGGCACGGTCATCGAGGTCGGCGACGGCATCGCCCGCATCTACGGGCTGCGCTCGGCCATGGCGGGCGAACTGCTGGAGTTCGAGAACGGGACGATGGGCCAGGTGTTCAACCTCGAAGAGGACTCCATCGGCGCCGTCATCTTCGGCAACTACCTGGAGATCGCCGAAGGCGACACGGTCAAGGCGACCGGCCGGTTGCTGGAAGTGCCCGTCGGCGACGCCGTCATCGGCCGGGTGGTGAACCCGCTCGGCCAGCCGCTCGATGGTGGGCCGGCCATCCCCAGCACCGAGACGCGCAAGATGGACATCGTCGCGCCGGGCATCGCCGAGCGCCAGCCGGTGCACGAGCCGTTGCAGACGGGCATCAAGGCGATCGACTCGATGATCCCCATCGGCCGGGGGCAGCGCGAGCTGATCATCGGCGACCGCAAGACGGGCAAGACCGCCATCGCGCTCGACACGATCATCGCCCAGAAGGGCAAGGGCGTGAAGTGCTTCTACGTGGCGATCGGTTCGAAGGAGTCGACCGTCGCGGGCATCGTGGAAGTGCTGCGTGCCGCCGGCGCGATGGAGTACACGACGGTCGTCGTCGCCACCGCCGCCGACCCGGCGCCGCTGCAGTACATCGCGGCCTATGCGGGCTGCGCGATGGCCGAGTACTTCATGTGGAAGGGCGAGCACACGCTGTGCGTCTACGACGACCTCTCGAAGCAGGCGGCCGCGTACCGCCAGCTCTCGCTGCTGCTCCGCCGCCCGCCGGGCCGCGAAGCGTTCCCGGGCGACGTGTTCTACTTGCACAGCCGCTTACTCGAACGCGCCGTCAAGCTGTCGAAGGACAAGGGCGGCGGGTCGCTCACCGCCCTGCCGATCATCGAGACGCAGGACGGCGACGTGTCGGCGTACATCCCGACCAACGTCATCAGCATCACCGACGGTCAGATCTACCTCGAGCCCGAGCTGTTCTTCGCCGGCGTCCGCCCGGCGGTGAACGTCGGCATCAGCGTGTCGCGCGTGGGTGGCAACGCGCAGACGAAGGCGATGAAGAAGATCGCCGGCTCGCTGCGACTCGACTTGGCCGCGTATCGCGAACTGGAAGCATTCGCCCAGCTCGGCACCGAGCTCGACAAGGCGACGCAGGCCCAGCTCGATCGTGGCGCCCGGCTCGTCGAGCTGCTCAAGCAGCCGCAGTACAAGCCCATGCCCTTCGAGCAGCAGGTCATGGTCATCTACGCGGCCACGAAGGGGCTCATGGACGATGTCCCCGTCAACCGCATCCAGGAGTTCCAGAACGGTTTCCTCGGCTACGTCGACGGTTCCGCGGCCGACCTGCGTAAATCGCTGGCGGAGAAGAAGGAGCTGACCGAGGAAATCGAGAACAAGCTCAAGGCCGCCCTGAGCGACTTCAAGTCCAAGGCCTGGAAGAAGTAACGCTTCGCGGCCGACGTGAAGTACCGAGGCGGCAGCGGCAAGACGCGCTGCCGTCTTTCGTTTGCGCAGCCTCTACGCAATGATCGGACTGGGAAGATGGGTAAGCGATCCACGCCCAAGACGCCCTGCGGGCCAAAATTCGGGGAATCTACGAATAGGCTCGTGGCTTTGCCGTATATAGCTTTGGAGCGGCATCGTAATTGCCGTCGGGTCCGGTCATGGTGGAGAGTGGGCTAATGGCGGAGGCGCGTCGCGGGGTCACCCCGAAGACACTGTTCGGCTATCGCGTTCACGACGCGCTCGGCGAGGGCGCGGGCAGCGTGATCTACCGCGTCACCGACCCCGGCACACGCCAGAGCTACGCCCTCAAGCACGTCATCCGCAAGAAGGAAAAGGACATCCGCTTCGTCGACCAGCTCGAGGCCGAGTTCGCGGTCGCCGGCAAAGTCCGCCATCCCAACCTGCGGCGCTGTTTTGACCTGAAGTTCAGCAAGACGATGCTGTTCAAGATCAACGAGGCGGCATTGATCATGGAGCTGGTCGATGGCGAGCCGCTGGAGCTGCGCCTGCCGGGCACGCTCGCCGGGATCCTCGACGTCTTCATCGCCACCGCGCAGGCCCTGGACGCGCTGCACGGCATGGGCTACGTCCACTGCGACCTCAAGCCGAACAACATCCTCGTCGGCCCCGCGGGTGAGGTGAAGGTGATCGACCTCGGCCAGGCGGTCAAAGTCGGCACGAAGAAGACGCGCATTCAGGGGACGCCCGACTACATCGCCCCCGAGCAGGTGAAGTGCGCGGCCGTGACGATCCGCACCGACGTCTACAACTTCGGCGCGACGATGTACTGGGCGCTGACGCGCCGCAAGCTGCCCACGCTGTTCACGGCGGGGAAGAAGGACAACAGCTTCGTCCTGACCGACGCGATCCCGACGCCGCACGACCTGAACCGATCGGTGCCGGCGGCGCTGTCGGAACTGGTGATGGAGTGCGTTCGCACGTCCCCATCGAAGCGGCCGAACGATATGGGGGGCATCCGCAAGCGCTTGGAGCTCATCCGCCATGGGATGCTGGCGATGACGGGACGAGGCGACGCGTAGACGCGCGCCGATCGTACGTCCGCCCATTCGCCCGCCCCGCCCACACGTCATCCTGAGGCGAGTTTTACGAGCCGAAGGATCTCGGGCTCGAAAGCGCTCTCGACCCCGAGATCCCTCAGGTCGCCAGGGCTCCCATCGGGATGACGTGTTCCGCGTGTTCCACGTGCTCTGCGTGTTCCGCGTGTTTCGCGCGCTCTCGCGCAGGAGCGCGCCACGGCGTCTCAAAACGCCTTCAACAACACCTTCACCACCTTCGTCAACCCGCTCTTGGCGTTGCCGATGAATTGCTGGAAGATCTTGTTCGTCACTTCCATGAACTCCTCCATCCCCGCCAAGCGCTGACGGGTCAGTTGCACCGCCTCCTGTCGCGCGGCCGCCTTGCCGAGCGAGGATTCGTCGAGCATCAACTGGCACTGGCGGATCGTTTCCAGAACCGGGTCCATCTCGCGGCGCTTGCGCTCGGCGGCGATGATCGAGAACATCTCCCAGACGTCGGAGAGGGACTCGAAATACTCCCGCCGCTCGCCGCGCTTGTGCAGCCGGCGGACGATGCCCCAGTCGCAGAGCGCGCGCAGGCTCATCGACGCGTTCCCGCGCGAGATGTTCAGCCGCTCCATCACGTCATCCGTGCACACAGGTTGCGCGGTGATGTAGCAGAGCGCGTGAATCTCCGCCTGCGTCCGGTTGATCCCCCACGTCTGCCCCATCTCGCCCCAGCGGCGGATGAACAGGTCCTGGGCGGTGCGGAGCTTCTGCTCGGTCTCGGTGAGCGGGCCGCGCGGGGCCAACATCGTCATGGAAGCGTCCTTTCAGTAGTTACTGAAACAATACGCCGCGGAAGAACGGTAGGCAATCTTTCAATGGAGTTGAAAGCAGTGAAGGCCGCCGCGACGGCACATCGTGGCTTGGGCGTCTCGCCCGAGCTTCTTGGATGGCTTGTTTCGATGCTGCGGAGGAACTCGGGCGGGACGCCCAAGCTACGTTGCGGATCACTTCTTGACGAGCTGATCGCGATAAAACTCGATCATCCGCGCCAGCCCGTCCTTGCGCGATACCGTCGGCGTCCACCCCAGCACCTGCTTGGCGCGGGTGATGTCCGGGCAGCGCACGCGCGGGTCATCCGGCGGCATGGGCTGGAACGTGATCGTGCTCTTCGTCCCCGGCACGAGCTCCATGATCTCTTTGGCGATCTGCAGGATCGTCACCTCATCCGGGTTGCCGAGGTTGATCGGCTCGACGAAGTCGGCCTCCATCGTCAGGTTGATCCCGCGGACGAGATCCGAGACGTAGCAGAGCGAGCGCGTCTGCTTGCCCTCGCCGAAGACGGTCAGCGGCTCGTTGTTCAGCGCCTGGCGGATGAAGTTGATGACCACCCGCCCGTCGTACGGGTCCATGCGGGGGCCGTAGGTGTTGAAGATGCGGATGATGCGCGTGTCGAGCTTGCGCTCGCGGTAGTAGCCCATCGTGCAGGCTTCGCTGAAGCGCTTCGCCTCATCGTACATCGAGCGCAGGCCGATGGGGTTGACGTTGCCCCAGTAGTCCTCGCGCTGCGGGTTGACGTGCGGGTCGCCGTACGACTCCGACGTACTCGCCATCAGAAAACGCGCCCCCTTCGCCTCGGCCAGCTCGAGCAGGTTCCACGTGCCGGCGCTGTTGACCTTCAGCGTGGCGACCATGTGCTTGACGTACCCGATCGGGGACGCGGGCGAGGCCATGTGGTAGATGCGGTCGATCGGCCCGTCCACCTTCAGCGGCTCGATCACGTCATGGCGGATCAGCGTGAACTGCTTGTTGCCCTTGAGGTGGGCGACGTTCGCTTCGCTGCCGGTGATGAGATTGTCGACGCCGACGACGCTATGCCCTTGCGCGAGCAGGAGGTCGGTCAGGTGGGAGCCCAAAAAACCGGCGGCGCCGGAGACGAGAATTCGCATGAAATAGTTGCCAGTTGCCAGTTGCCAGTTGTTAGTTGCCAGTTGTCAGCGGGAGTGTCCGGTCTTTACTGGCAACTGGCAACTCCCAACCAGCAACTTTTCTCTTGTTAGTCGCTGAACCGGAACCGGATGATCGCGAGGATCGCCTTCACCCCGTCCTTCCACGTGATCTTCTTGCCCTCCTCGTAGCTCCGCCCGTAGTACGCGACGCCCACTTCATAAATCCGCAGGCGCGGGCGCATCTTGGCGATCTTTGCGGTCACCTCGGGCTCGAAGCCGAATCGGTTGCACTTGACCTCGATCCGGTCGATGACCGACTTGCGGAAGACTTTGTAGCAGACCTCCATGTCGGTCAGGTTGAGGTTGGTGAACATGTTGCTGAACGAAGTCAGGAACTTGTTCCCCAGCGTGTGCCAGAAGTAGAGCACGCGGTGCGGCTCGCCGATGAAGCGGCTGCCGTAGACCACGTCGGCCTTGCCGTCGAGGATGGGCTGGAGGAGCTTGCGGTAATCCTGCGGGTCGTACTCGAGGTCAGCGTCTTGCACGAGCACGACGTCGCCGCTCGCCTGCTTGAACCCATCCCGCAGGGCGGCCCCTTTCCCCTCGTTCACCGGCTTGTGCTGAATCTTGAACTCGGCGCCGGGGAACAGGCCCGGCAGTTGGTCGAGCCTGGCGGCTGTGCCGTCCTTCGAGCAGTCGTTAACGCAGATGATCTCGCGCGTCAGGCCGTCCTGAAGGGGCGCGTCCACGACGAGCCCCACGAGTTCGTGGATCGTCGACTCCTCGTTGTACACGGGGATGACGATCGACAGCTTGCGAATCGTTTCGACTGACGCATTGCTCATCCCGCTATCGTCCTTCTCTGCTCGTTGATTTCGCCGACAGCCGAAGCACTTCGCCTTCCGGATCCACCGGGCGCAAGTCGAACAACTGCGCCACGCGTTTGTACGGCTCACTGCCCGGCGGGACCGTCGTCGCGTCCAGGAACACGCCGGGCCCCTCGACGACCCGCGCCATGATCAAGTCCGGCCGCTCCAGCGCCGTCCAGGGGACGGCATCGCGCGCGCCCGCCTTGAACAGCGCCGGCGCGCGATGGGTTCCCGGCCAGTTCACTGCCTCGGCGGGCAGATCGATCGGCAGGGGCGCGATCGCGTGGCCGGCATAGTTCTGCTTCCGCCAGATCGGTATCCAATGCCGCCCGCCCGGGCGCAGCACGATCGGGTCCAGTTGCACCGGGTCGCCTCTCGTGATGATCGTTCCGCCTTGCGGCACGAACGTGGCCAGCCGCTGCACCACGCTCCTGCCCGGTCTTACGCCGTACACGTCCTTCGGCAGGCGCACGAAGCCCAACGCCACCGCCGCCAGCGCCACCGCGATCCAGGGTCGTTCGCGCCACCGCCGCGGCAGCAGCAGCACGACGCCCGCCGCCCCGATCGTGCAGCACAGGGCAATGAGCGGCGCGTGGAAGCGCGGTTCGACGTGGAAGTAATACAGGTGCAGGGCCGAAATCGGAAGCGCCGTGAGCGCGGCGAACGCCGCAACCCGCCGGGCCAGGTCACTCTGCCGGCCGAACATCGCCACCAGGCCCGCGATTCCGCCCAGAAGCGCGAGCCACATCGCCGGGTGGGCGAACAGGTCGACGTTCTCCCAGAAGTAGCGCGAGGAGAACGTGAGGCTGGGAAACTCGTAGGGGATCGGGCACCAGAACTGGTACCCCGTCCGCCGCCACGAGCCGAAACGGCCGTGGTTGTACCAGCCGCTCGCCGCGACGAGCGCGGCCATCGGCAGGACCTGCAACGCAAGCTTCGGCAACGCGCGGCGTCGGTCGATCGCGATCATCACCAGGAACGGCAGCAACAGCGCCGCCGCCAAAGGCCGCAGGCCTGCCGCGAGCGCAGCGAGGAAACCTGCGAGGCACCACGTCGCCAGTCCCGATTCACGGCGCAGAGAGAGAAAGACCGCCAGCGCCGCGACCGTCAGCGCCGCGACGGGAAGGTCGGTCATGATCGTCCGCGCGAACTTGGCGAGCAGGTCGTGACCGATCACCGCCACCCCCGCCGCCGCCGCGCCCCAGATGCCGGCGATGCGGTACCCCGCGACGTACGCCGCCGCGACGAGCAACAGCGCGAACGCCTGCACGACGATGATGCCGTTGCCGATCTCGCCCGGTGCGATCGCGTACACCGGCGCGAGCAGCGCGGCCGAGAACGTGGGCGGATAGCGGATCGGGTAGCGCGCGCCGCCCACATCGATGTCGAGCGTGCCGAGCGTCGCCAACCGATGCGCGGCGACGGCGTACTCCGCGCCGTCCGGCGCCACCAGCATCCCACCCGCCTCCGCCGGCGACCGCCAGAACCGCAGCACCGCCATCGCAAGCAACACCAGCGCCAAGGCAACGTGCGGCCCCCACCGGATCGGCGATGGGCGCGATTCCGTCGATGCAGTCTGCTCGAGCTCGGTCGCGGGAATTGAAGGCATCGCCGGAGATAACTCAACTCAAGGGATCGGGAATCATGCGATGCGTCACGACGTCATCCTGAGGTACTCCGAAGGATCTAGCCGCGCATCTGAGGCCCTTCATTCTCAGCTAGATCCTTCGGAGTACCTCAGGATGACGAAGCGGGAGCGTTCGACTCGCCGGCCGCGCAACGTTCTCGCCGCGCGACGCGCGCATCACGGCACAGTATCGCTGATGACGCGCCCATCTTCCATGGTGATCATCCGCCGGGCCCGGCGGGCGAGGTTCATGTCGTGCGTGACCATCACGATGGCCTGCCCCGTCCCCGCGAGGTTCTGGAAGATCTCCGCGACGACCTCGCCGTTCTTGCGGTCGAGGTTCCCGGTGGGCTCGTCCGCCAGGAGCACCGCCGGCTCGTTCGCCAGCGCCCGCGCGATGGCCACGCGCTGCTGCTCGCCGCCCGACAGCCGGTTCGCCCGCCGGCGGAGCTTTCCCTCCAGGCCGAACTGCTTCAGCAGTTCCGCGGCCCGCGCCAGGGCATCATGCTTCGACAATCGACCGAGCTTGAACATCGGCAGCGCGACGTTCTCCTGGGCGGTGAACTCCTTCAGCAAGTAATGGAACTGAAAGACGAACCCGATCTTTTCATTCCTCACCTCCGCGAGTTCCTGGTCGCTCAGCTCGGCCGTGTTGTGACCGTCGATGAAAACGGCGCTGGGCGGCTCGAACGGTTTCCCGTCAGGATCCTCGCGCGTCGGCCGATCGAGCCCGCCGAGCAGGTACAACAGTGTGCTCTTACCCGAGCCGCTGGCGCCGACGATCGAGACGTACTCGCGGTGCGCGATGGAGAGGCTAACGCCCTTGAGGATGTGCGTGATCGCGTCGTCACGACCGAGGTAGCGCTGAACGTTCTGCGCGCGGAGGAGCGGCGACGACGAGGCGGATTCGAGCGATGGCGCGATCGAGCGGAATGGGACGGCAGCGTGGGTCAAGTCGGCTCGAAGAGGTCATCGACCGGCATCGTCCAGCCCGGAACCGCCGGCTCGGCTTCGGCAACCTGACCCTTTCGATAAACCGTCGGCGAGGTCGGTTCGGTCGCGCGGTACACGCGAACCACGTCCCGCCCCAGCACGTCCACGTCCCATACGACCAGCGTACCCGCGGCGAAATAATCCGCCCGCTTCGCCTCCATCTCCCGCTCGGGTGCGGGACCGTAGTCTCCTTCGCTGCGGACTTCCACCGCGAAGAGGGGCGCGCCTTGGAAGAACTTCATCCCCGAGTTGGGCCCGACGTAGTATGCCGCATCCGGACTGAACGACTGGCGGTTGGGAAGACGCACGACGAATGCGTTGTTGTCTCCAACGGCGATCCCACGCCCCTCGCGGCGCGCATACTCTCGGATGGAAAGGGCGATCTCCAGCGCAGCATATCCCGGACCGCGTCCTGTCGGTGGCATGCGAATCAGCTCCCCGTTCACGATTTCCGCCTTACCGTTCTCGGGCACATGCCGGAGGTCGTCGATTGTGGCTGCGGCTTTGATGGTCATGCGAAAACCTCTCAGGGATTGTAGCATGGGAGGAATATGAAGCCGAACGTCTTCACCTGGGCATCGATTTCCTGTTGACGTTCGATGTTGGAGCAGGCGCAACAGATCGACGAACGGCTTCACGGCTGGTGCGAAGTTCTCTTCGCTGATCGCAAGTTCGAGAGCGCCGTCCATGAGACTTGGCCAGTGCAGACGTAGCCGTCAGTGCGCCCCGCGAATGACCTCCACCGGATCATACTTCGCCGCCCGCCGCGCCGGGTAAACAGCGGCGATGACCGTGATCAGCATCGCGGCGACGAACGCGGTCACGTACTGGCTGCCGTGCTCGCTCATGAGCAGCCCTTCCGACTTCACGAGCCCCTCCATCTGGATCGGCAGCCTTCGCAATCCCTCGATCCCGAGCTTTCCAAGGCCCAGGCCAACCAGTGATCCGATCAGCCCGATCACGAGCCCCTGGAAGAGGTAGATGCCCGTGATGTCCCAGCGCGACAGGCCGAAGCTTTTGAGGATCGCGATGTCGTTCACGCGCTCGAGCACGGCCATGATGAGGATGTTCAGCACGCCGAACGCAGCGACGAGCAGCAGCGCGCCGGTGATGAAGTAGGTGATGATCGTCTGGATGCGGAAGATCTTCAGGAAGTTCGCGTTGGCCTCCTGCCAACTCTCCGTCTTGTAGCCGGCGATGCCCTCGATCTGGGCGGCGTAGTCGCGCGCGCGCGTGTAGTCGTCGGTGCGGAGGATGATCTGGTTGACGATGTTCTTCTTGTCCAGCAGCGTCTGCGCGTCGCTCATGAGCATGTACGCGCGGGAGTAGTCGACCGGCGTGACGCCCGTGGAGAAGATGCCGACGACCTTGGCCGTCGTGCGCCCGCCGGTGGGGCTGGAGAGGGAGATGTTATCGTCGAGCCCCGCCCCCATCACCTGCGCGATGCCGCTGCCGATGATGATGCCGTCGGCCGTCGACTTCAGTCGCTTGAAGTCGCCCTGCGTGACGTTCGTGCCGATCGTCGTGGCGATCAGGTGGGCATCGGGTTCGACGCCCTGCACGTTGAAGCCAAGCGTCTTCGTGCCGTAGGTCGCGATGACGTCGCCCTCGACCATCGGCGCGACCGCGAGGATGCCCGGCAGGCGCCGCAGCGTCGCGATCAAACCCGTGGGGTTCTTGATCTTCTCGATCTTGTCGCGCGGCTTGACCCCCACCATCACCAGCACCGCGTTCTCGCCCGGGAACGCCTGCTCGAGGATCGGCGTGCGCAGCTCGCGCGGCTCATCGTGCACGATGATGTGCCCCGACGACTCGACCGTCTCGATGATGAACTTGTCTGTGAACCCCTGCATCATCGACGTCATCACGAGGAACATCATGACGCTGATCGTGACGCCGGCGATGCACACGAGCGACTGGCGCACGTGGGTCAGCAGGTAGCGGATGGAGATGAACCAACGCATGAATCAAAGGATGAAGGCAGAAGGATGAAGGAAAGCAGCCTTATTTGTTCATCCTTCATCCTTCCGCCCTCATCCTTACCTATTAAAACCCTTTGAAAGCGCTATCCGTCGGCGGCGGCTTGTTCAGGCCGGCGGCTTTCACTGGATCAACGTAGCGCGTCCGTACGGCCTTGCCCTCGGACAGATCGCCGATGGGGCTGATGACGACGCGGTCGCCGGGCGCGACGCCGTGGATGATCTCGAACCGTTCGACGCTGCGCAGGCCGACTTGCGCCTCGAATTTCACGATGTGGCCGTCGCGGACGCCGTAGACCGTTCCCGCCTGCACCGATTGCGCGGGAACCGCGACGGCCTTCTCCTTCGCGTCCATGATGAACGCGAGTTCGCCGGTCATGCCGGGGGCGAGGCGATCATTCGTCTCGGCGAGGCGCACGTCGACCTCGAACGTCCGCCGGGCTTCGTCGGCCTGGTCGTAGATGCGCGTGACCTTGCCGCGAATGATCTGGCCGGGGAAGGAGTAGAGAACCATCCGCACGTCCTGGTCGATGCGGACCTTCGTTACGTCCTCCTCGTCCACCGCGGCGCGCATGACGAGGTTGGCGGGCGTGACGTCGGCGATGCGCATGACCCGGTCGTTGATCGCCAGCCGCGTGCCCAGCGACGTCGGGCGGTCGAGGACGACGCCGTCGATCGGCGATTTGAGCGTCTGCTGCTCGAGGTTCCATTCCGCCGTCGACAGCGCGGCCTTGGCGACCTCCAACTCGCGTTCCAGCTCGAACTGCTTGGCGGCGCCCTGAGCCTTCCACGATTCCAGTTCCCCCCACGCGACTTTCAGCCGGTCGAGCGTCTTGTCGAGATCGGTCTGCGACGCCGCGTTGCGTCCGATGAGATCAGAGACGCGCCGCTCCTCGCGCTGCGCGATCTCGAGGATGCCCGTCGCCGCCTCGACGCGGGCTTCGTACTCCTTCAGCACGGGCGACGTCTTCGGATCCGCGCGCTTCTGCCGTTCGACGAGTTCCGCGCGCGCCTTGTCGGCCGCGTATTTCAGCTCGGGCTCGGCGACGATCGCCAGCGCGTCGCCCCGCGTCACGCGATCGCCCTTGTCGACGCGGACTTCCGTGATGATCCCGGCGACGTTGCTCTTGATCGGATACTCGCGCTCGGGCTGGACCGTGCCGGTCGAGTAGAACGCCTGGACGACCGGCGCCTCGACCGCTTCGGTCACGGTCACGACCGGCCGCGCGAAATTGAACGCGACGTACCCCGCCATCACCAGCCCGCCAACGACCAGCGCGGCGGTGAGAACCCACCTCGCGGTGCTTTGCGCTCGACGTCGACCCATGGGATGAAACATTATAGGCCAGAGGAAGAAGCTAGAAGCCAGGAGCCAGAAGCCAGCAGAAATGCGCTTCCTCATTCTGGCTCGGGTCTAACGCAAGTTCTTGGCGGTTGCTGAGGGCATGCTCGTTCTCCCTCTCCCTCGTAGTCGGGGGAGAGGGCAGGGGAGAGGGGCAAGCGGCGCGCTGCGACGAACGACGCTCGTGGAGGCAACGTCGCTCACCCCTCTCCCCCGCCCTCTCCCCGGCGTACCGGGAAGAGGGAGTGAATGCGGA